>JANMVY010000026.1:0-16125 GCA_031393535.1 Actinomycetes bacterium
CGCCTTCATCTCGGCGTCCTTTTGGTCTTTCTTGCCGAGCAGTTCCTTCTCGCGGTCGCGCAGACGGCCCGCCTCTTCGAAGCGTTGCGCCTCGACCGCTTCCTTCTTCTTTCGCACGACCTCGCCCAGCTCGGTCTCGAGCTCTTTGTAGTCGGGCGGGGTCGACATGCGCTTGATGCGCAACCGTGAGCCGGCTTCGTCGATGAGATCGATGGCCTTGTCGGGCAGATGGCGATCGGCGATGTAACGGTCGGCCAGGTTGGCCGCCGCGACGAGCGCTTGGTCGGTGATGGTGACGCGATGGTGCGACTCGTAGCGGTCGCGCAGACCCTTCAAGATCTCGATGGTGTGCGCAACCGTGGGCTCTTCGACCTTGATGGGCTGGAAGCGGCGTTCGAGGGCCGCGTCCTTTTCGAGGTGTTTGCGGTACTCGTCGAGCGTGGTCGCGCCAATGGTCTGCAGCTCGCCACGGGCGAGCATGGGTTTGAGGATCGACGCGGCGTCGATCGCGCCTTCGGCCGCGCCCGCGCCGACGAGCGTGTGCAGCTCGTCGATGAACAAGATGATGTCGCCGCGGGTGCGGATCTCTTTCAGGACCTTCTTCAGGCGTTCCTCGAAGTCGCCGCGGTACCGTGACCCGGCGACGAGGGCCCCGAGATCGAGCGTGTACAGCTGCTTGTTGCGAAGGGTCTCAGGGACATCGTTGTTGGCGATGGCCTGGGCGAGACCTTCGACGATCGCGGTCTTGCCCACGCCCGGTTCGCCGATGAGCACCGGGTTGTTCTTGGTGCGACGCGACAGCACCTGCATCACGCGCTCAGTTTCGCGGGCCCGACCGATGACCGGGTCGAGCGCCTTCTCGCGGGCGAGCTGGGTGAGGTTGCGGCCGAACTGGTCGAGGATCAGCGAACCCGACGGCGTGTCGCCGCCTTGGCCGCCCGAGGCCGTGCCGGACTTGTCACCCGGGGTGGAGCCCGAACCCGACGCGCCGGGGCCGGAGTAGCCCGACAGCAGCTGGATGACCTGCTGGCGCACCCGCGACAGATCGGCGCCCAACTTCACGAGCACCTGCGCCGCGACGCCTTCACCCTCGCGGATGAGGCCGAGAAGAATGTGCTCGGTACCGATGTAGTTGTGACCGAGTTGGAGCGCTTCGCGCAACGACAGCTCGAGCACCTTCTTCGCCCGAGGCGTGAACGGGATGTGACCCGACGGCGACGAACCGCCTTGGCCAATGATCTCTTCGACTTGGCTGCGCACCGCTTCGAGCGAGATACCGAGCGACTCGAGCGCCTTGGCGGCGACGCCTTCACCTTCGTGGATGAGGCCGAGAAGTATGTGCTCGGTACCGATGTAGTTGTGGTTGAGCAGGCGCGCTTCTTCTTGCGCCAGCACCACGACCCTACGCGCTCGGTCGGTGAATCTTTCGAACAAGGGAATCCTCCCTGCGGCTGAGATTCGTGGTGCGAGTCTAACCGTGGGGCCGACAATCCCACGGTCGACACCGGGCCGAACCTCGACGGCCGGACGCCGGTGCGTCCACGTCCTACCTTCGGCAGTCGTGGGTGCACCTTCAAGGGATTTCGAACCTGAACGAATCGAAATTCCGGCGGGTGCCAAGGCGGCGTTCGGACCGCCGTGCCGATTGCGCGAAACACGCCATCAGCACGTACCGTGGGGCCGTGGCGTCCTCGAGCCCGCTCCTCATCACCCCCTCCATGGCCGAGGACCTCGCCCGGGTCGAGTCGGAGCTGCGCGACTCGGTGAAGACCGACGACGCGTTCCTCACCGAGGTGGCGAGTCATCTGATCCTCGCCGGGGGAAAGCGCATCCGACCCGGTTTCACCATCGCGTCCGCGTTCGGCGCCGTGGCCGAACCCCGACCGGCCGACCAGTCCGTGGTGATGGGCGCGGTGTCCGTCGAGCTGGTGCACCTCGGTTCGCTGTACCACGACGACGTGATGGACGACGCGGCCACCCGCCGCACCGTCGACAGCGTGAACGCCCGCTGGGGCAACCTCAAGGCAATCCTGGCCGGCGACTTCCTCCTCGCGAAGGCCTCCGAGATCGCCGCGTCGCTCGGCACCGAGGTCGCGGGCCTGTTGGCCAACACCATCGCCCGCTTGTGCGAGGGCCAGGTGCGCGAGCTCCAAGACGCCTACAACATCGCCCGCACAGAACAGAACTACTACACCTCCATCGCCGGGAAGACAGCCGCACTCCTCGCCACCGCGTGTCGCATCGGCGGCATCGTCGCCGAATTGCCCCGGCCGCTCATCGACACCCTCACGAATTTCGGCCGTTGCTACGGCATGGCGTTCCAGGTGGTCGATGACATCCTCGACCTGGTGTCCACCGACGAGGAGCTCGGCAAGCCGTCGGGCAACGACCTGGTCGAGGGCATCTACACCCTCCCGGTGCTGTACACGCTCGCCGCCGCGACCGGCCATGCTCTGCGGCCCATCCTCGGCGACAAGCTCGACGCCGAGCAACGCGAAACGGCCCGGGCCATCGTGCTGTCGGGCGACGGCGTCGAACGGGCCCTCGATGTCGCGCGGGGTTTCTCGAGCGAGGCCGCCGCCGCGCTCATCTCGCTCGATGGCACCTTCGCCGCGGCCTCGCTCGGCGCGGCCGCCGATCACCTCATCGCGAAGGTCGCGGCGGCGGCCGCCCGCTGACATTTCGTTCGGGGAACGATCTCGACCGTTTCGGTCGAGCGTCAGCCTCCTTCGGTCGATGAAGCGGTCCTGCGCGGTCGAGCTCCGTCCAACGTCACGACGCGGAGGTTCCAGCGACGCGACGCGCGTCGCGTCGTCGCGTCGGTCAGAAACGACAACACCGTCTCGTTGAAGGTCGACGCGTGCTCCACCATGAACCCGTGCGCCGCGCCGCGCACGACGGCCAGCTTCGCTCCGGCGATGTGCGAGGCGAGCAGCTCGGAGTCGGCGATGGGCGTGAGAATGTCCTGGCTGCCGACGATCACGAGCGTGGGCGCGTTGATCGACGAGAGCTTCTCGGCCCAGTGCTCGTCGACCGCGAGCAGCGCGCGGCACTGGCCGACGAAACCGTGTACCGGTGCCCGGATCGCAAACGGCGCGACCACCTGCGCGAGCGGCCACAACCGGCGCAGCGACCGCGGGCCGATGAGCCAATTGAGATTTTGCGCTGCGAACGCACGCATGCCTCGTGCCTGGGCCAGCTCGATCCAGCTCTCGAACAGCTCGCGTCGCCAGGGCTGCATGCGACAAGCGGTACACGCGAGCACGAGCGACCGCACGAGCTCGGGTCGCGTGACCGCAAGGATCTGCGACAACACCCCTCCCATGGACGCACCCATCACGTGCGCCGACGCGACGCCCGCGTGGGCGAGCACCGCCGCCGCGTCGTCGGCCATCTGCTCGAGCCGGTAGGCGCCATGTGGCTTGTCGCTGCGACCCGTCCCGCGGTTGTCGACCGCGATGCACGCATAGTGGGCACCGAAGGCACGCCTTTGCAGGATCCAACCCGAGTTGTCGCTCCCAAGCCCGTGCAACATGAGCAGGGGCTCACCATCGGGATTCCCGAAGGTGCGATAGTGGATGCGGGCCCCGTCGGAGGCGATCGCGAACGGCACCCGATCACGGTAGCCGCGCTCGACGGGCGCAGCCGCCTGTCAACTACGCTCCGCTCGATGACGGCCTTCGCGAACCGCCACGGCACCGGTGCGTTCCGCCGCCGCCACCTCCTTGTCGCGGTCGACGACACGTCGGTCGCCGCCGCCATCGAAGACGAGATGCACCATTTCGAACTCACAGTGCGCCACGACGGTCGCGCGGTCACCGCGGTCGAAGGTTCTCCGGTGCGGTGGCCGTGGTCGCCGTGCCTCGATTCGCCGCAGACGCTCGGCGCCCTTGTCGGCCTGCCGATCGCCGCAACCCCCGCGGACATCGCGGCCTGGACCGACGCGCGCGAGCAGTGCACCCACCAGTTCGACCTCGCCACGCTCGCGATCGCGCACGCGTCGCGCCACACGAACGGCGGCGCGAGGCGGCGCGACTACGTCACCGAGGTACCCGACTGGTTCGGTCCACCGTTCACCGCTCGTCTGTGGCGTGACGGCGACCTGCTCCTCGACTGGACCTGTGCAGCCGACATGGTGCTCGAACCCGAGCAGTTCCGGGGTGCGCCGATGCGCAACCGGTTCTTCGAATGGTGCACCGCAAACCTCGACCAGGAGACGGCCGAGGCCGCCCACGTGCTGCGCCGCGCCGCGTGGATCTCCCCGGCGCGCCGGCTCGACCTCGAGGCGTTCGATCAGGCCGACGAAAGCGGGCTCAAGGCCGGCATCTGCTTCACCGCGCAACCGGCTCGGATGGTGGTCGCGATCCGCAGCCGCGACAGCCTGCGCGACTACGGACACTCGCCCGCCGCGTTGTTGGCCCGGTTCGCGCCCTAGCCCGTCGCGGTCGCCATCGATCGACGGCGCGGCGTCGCGGCGTATCCCACCACTCGACGCGGAGCCGACCTGCCCAACGCATTTCAGGAGGCAGAACGCAGCAACACGGCCAGAGCGTCGCGTGCCGCGTCCGCGAGGTCAGTGGCGACGCCTGCCCGATCCAGGCGGCCGCCACGCGGCACCTTGACCGCCGCGCCGATGCGCACTCGCCACGCGAGGCCGAGCTCGTGGCCCGTGACCGCGACCGGCAGGACAGGCGCACGGGCATCGAGCGCGGCCGTGATAGACGATGAGCGCAACAGGCCGGGGAGACCCGCGTGCACAGGCTGGCGCGAGCACGGCACCGCGACCACCTCGCCCGCTCGGAACAGCCCGCGGATCTCGGCGGGAGCATCGAGCACACCGCCGAGGCGCCGGAGGAGACCACCGAGTACCGGGAGGTCGGGGATACCGACGGGCCGCACACGCCGACCTGTCGCCTCGCGCACGCCCATCGCAACCACTGCCGGCTCGGAGATGCCGAATCGGCGGTTCACCACCAGCAACGCCGGCCCGACGGAGGGCACATGCTCGGCGCCCTCGACCCGCACGTCCCACCGCAGACGCCCGATACGAGCGGCGAGGTCGTACACACCGTGGTCGAATCCCCAGGCGTCGAGTTCGTGGGCGCCGGCCACGTGTTGCTCGACGAACGCGCGCAGGTCGTGGGCCAATCCAGCAGTGCTCACACCGCAGCCTCGTGTGCGACGTCGAGATAGGTCACCGACGGCCAGTGGTACATCTCGCGGACGACATCGAGTGTCGTGTGGGTGGGCATGAAGCCGAGCACATCGCGCGCATGTGCGCCGTCTGCGGTGCGCCCGCGGGTGAGCAGCTCGATCACGTGTTCGGGGAGCGGGCTGCCGAGAAATCCGGCCGCCAAGCGCGCGAACAACCAACCCGGCCCGAACGTGGGTACCGGAATACGCCCGCCGATGCGCACGGCCTGCGCCCCCGTCACCGCCCCGGCGCCCACCACGTTCACCGCAAGGTCGGCTCCGCGCGCGAGCGCGGCGACGGTCGCGTCCGCCGCATCGTCGATGTGCAGGAGCGAGAACGGCGGGTCGGGCAGCGGGCCCACGGCCACGAAGACCGGCAAACGGAGATAGCGCGTGAGCGGGCTCGGGATGTGCGGCCCGGCCACCGGGGCGAACCGAAGTCGCGTCACGGGGATCTGACGTGCACGACCCAAGGCGACCATCTGCTCCTCGACCACCAGCAGCGTGCGCCCGTAGCCGGTGGTCGGCACCGGCATGACGTGCTCGTCGGGGCTGAGCGCCGCGTCGCGTTGGCGGCCGTACACCTCGATACCCGAACGCACCACCACGTGGCGGATCGTGACCAACTGAGCGGCCGCTTGCGACAGCGCGTACGTGAACGCGAGCGAACGAGCGTGAGCGGCGCGTGGGTTCGCCCGAGCGTGCGGCTCGTACACACCGAAGTGCACGACGTGCGTGGGTGCGAACTCGACGATGCGCCGCACCATCTCGCGCGACGCCTGAGCCTTCGTCGGATCGACGACGAGATGGAACTCGGCGTGGCGCAGCAACCGCCGCGGCGGCTCGATGTCGAGCCCGAGCATCGCCACGCCCGCGCCGGTGTCAAGACGTTTCGCGACGGCCGTTCCGAGGTGGCCGCCCATGCCAAGGACGAGGAGGCGCATCACCCGTTCTCGTCGGCCACCGCAGCCTCACCATGAGCGACCGCGTCGCCGAGCGCCTCGGGCCGCATCGTGGGGAACAGGATCACGTCTCGGATCGAGGCCGAGTCGGTGAGCAGCATCACGAGACGGTCGATGCCGACGCCGAGGCCACCCGTGGGCGGCAGCCCGTACTCGAGGGCACGCACATAATCTTCGTCGAGGTTCATCGCCTCGTCGTCGCCGGCCGCCTTCTGGCGCACCTGGTCCTCGAATCGGGCACGCTGCTCGACGGGGTCGATGAGCTCGCTGTAGGCATTGCACAACTCACGTCCCGCGACAATGCCCTCGAACCGTTCGACCATGCCCGGCACCTCGCGATGGTCGCGTGCGAGTGGTGAAACCTCCTTCGGGTGGTCGAGCACAAAGATCGGCCCCCACAGCTTCGCCTCGGTGGTCTTCTCGTAGATCTCGAGGATGATCTTGCCGGATCCGTAACCCGGCTCGACGTGCACGCCCAATTCGTCGGCGACCAGCCGCAGTTCGGCGACCGTCATGCCCACTTCCACGCGTCGACCGGTGTGCTCCTCGATCAGGTCACCGATGGTGGCGCGCGGCCAGGGCGGGGTGAGGTCGAGATCGCGGCCACCGTAGGTGAGCACCGTGGTGCCCAGCAGCTCGGTCGCGAGATACGCGACGAGCTCCTCGGTGATGGCCATCATGTCGTGGTAGTCGGCGTAGGCCTGATAGAGCTCGAGCATCGTGAACTCGGGGTTGTGCCGCGGTGACAAGCCTTCGTTGCGAAACACGCGCGCGATCTCGAACACGCGCTCGAACCCGCCGACCACGAGTCGTTTGAGGTAGAGCTCGGGCGCGATGCGAAGGTACACATCGATGTCGAGCGCGTTGTGGTGCGTCAGGAACGGCTTCGCGGCGGCACCGCCGGGTATCGGATGAAACGTCGGCGTCTCGACCTCGAGGAAACGACGGTCTTCCAGGAAATGCCGGGTGAGCGACACGATGTGGCTGCGCATAGTGAGCGCGCGCCGCGACTCGTCGGTGACCCACAGATCGACATAGCGCTGCCGGTACCGCAGGTCGACATCGGCGATGCCGTGCCACTTGTCGGGAAACGGCCGGCGCGCCTCGGCGAGCAGCACCCATGCGGTCGGTCGCACCGAGAGCTCGCCCCGCTTGGTCGCCATGACCTCACCGGTGACACCGATCCAATCGCCGATCGAGAGCTTGGTGAACGCCTCGAACTCAGGCGTGGTCGCCGCCGGGGCGAAAATCTGAATACGCCCGGTGGCGTCCTGTAGCTGTCCGAAAACGAGCTTGCCCTGGTCGCGTCGCAACATGAGCCGGCCCGCGACCGTGACCACAGCGCCCGTCTCGGCGCCCGGGTCGAGGGCGGGATACTCGGCGACCACCGCGGCGATCGCGTGCGTGGTCTCGTAGCGATAGGGCACAGGTGCAGACATGGAATCCTCGGGGATCGCGCCGGTCAGCGCATGTTCTTGTCGTAGACGAGCCGCAACCCGTGCAGGGTCAAGAACGGCTCGACGTGCTCGATGGTCGCAGAGGTCGACGCGATCAGATGCGCAAGCCCACCTGTGCCGACCACCGTGCAACCGCCGAGCTCGCGGCGGAACCGCTCGACCATGCCGTCGACCAACGAGGCGAAACCGTAGAGCGCTCCGGATTGCAACGATTCGACCGTGCTCTTACCGATGACGTTGCGCGGCTCGACCAACTCGACCGCCCGCAGCGCGGCGGCCCGACCGAGCAACGCGTCGAGGCTCACCTCGAGACCGGGTGCGATCGCGCCGCCGAGGAACTCGCCGTGTTTCGAGATGACGTCGAAGTTGGTGCCGGTACCGAAGTCGACGACAACGGTGGGGCCGCCGTACAACGCGTATGCGGCGACGGCGTTCGCGATGCGGTCGGCGCCGACTTCCTTGGGGTTGTCGTAGAGGATCGGCATACCGGTCTTGGTGCCGGGCTCGATCACGACGGCGTCGAACGAGAAGTAGCGCGCGACCATCTGGCGCAGGTTCCCAAGCACGCGCGGCACGCCTGAGCACACGGCGACGCCGTCGACTTCGGTGTCCATGTCGTATCCCACCGTGTCGAGGAAGTTCCGCATGAGCACCGCGTACTCGTCGCTCGTGCGTGCCGCGTCGGTGGAGAGGCGCCAATGGTCGACGAGCCCCTCGCCGGCGGTGACCGGCACCTCGGCGTCGGCATCGCGGCGGTACAACCCGATGACGGTCTGCGTGTTCCCGGTGTCGATTGCGAGCAACACGGTCATCGGACGCGCACGTCGTCCGCGCGCAAGATGTCGAGTCCGATGTCGAGCACGGGCGCGGAGTTGGTCAGCGAACCCGACGACACAAGATCGGCACCGGTGTCCGCGTACGACGCGATGGTCTCGAGCGTGATGCCACCGCTCACCTCGAGCAACGGGCGGCGAGTCCCGAAGGCGCTGATGACCTGCGCGACGCAGGCGCGCACCTCTGCGGGCGACATGTTGTCGAGCAATATCGCGTCGGCCCCGGCCTCGGCCGCTTCGAAGACCTGCTCGAGTCGCTCGCACTCGACGTGGACCGTACGGCCCGGCCAACGATCCTTCGCCAGCCGCACGCCTGCGGTGATGCCGATGCCCATGAGGTGGTTGTCCTTCAGCATCACCCAGTCGCTGAGGTTGCCGCGGTGGTTGCGACCGCCGCCCGAGCGCACCGCCGCCTTCTCGAGCGCACGCAAACCGGGCGTTGTCTTGCGGGTGTCCCACACGCGGATGCCGTCGCCTGCCCGGTCGACGAATGCCCGCACGCGTGTTGCCACGCCGCTCAGGTGACCGAGGAAGTTGAGCGCGGTGCGCTCCGCGCTGAGGATCGGTCCGAGGGCGCCGGAGACCGTGCCGACGACCGAACCCGACTCGAGCGCCGCCCCGTCGTCGATGTGCCACGTGACGACGAGCGCTTCATCGATCTGGCGGAAAGTTTCGGACGCGCACATCGTTCCGGCGAGCACACCCCTCTCGCGCGACACGAAGGTGGCGAGCGCTCTGGCATCGGCCGGCAACAGCGCGGCCGACAGATCGCCGAGCGGCGTGAGGTCCTCGGCGAGTGCGCGTGCGACCGCGTCGCGGACGGCGTGCACCGGGGGGTGCACCGTGGGGTCGCGCATCAGTTGAACCCGCGCTGGTCCTGCTTGAGCGCAGTGTCGACTGACAGCGCCGATGCCACCACGAGGCTGCGCAACGGATCTTCGAGCGGCCGGTGCAACTGCACGACGTAGTTGTCGGCCGTGGTGAACAGGGTTTTCGCCAGCCCTTCCCACGTCTTCGTGATGCGCGCGATCTCGGTACCAGAGGCATCGAGGATGTTGAAGTTCCACGCACGCCAATTCTCGGCGTTCAACGATCCGATCTCCTGACCATTCGCCTCGAGGCCGAAACGGATCTTGCCGATCATGTTCTTCTGCACGATCTGGCCGATCTCGCGACCCTGCGCGTCGCCGATCGCGAACTTCGACTTGAAGACCTTCGCCGGGCGCGTGACCGTGAGCTGCACGGCACCCGCCATGTCGACCACCTGCAGGCTGTGGGTCATGAACTGATCGAAGCTGGTCAACACGCGCACGGCCTTCTTCAAGCCACTTTGTCCGACCTGACGTATCGCACCGATCTGCCGACCGTGTTGGTCGAAGATTGCGTACTCGTTGTTGACCTCGATGAGCTTGGCCTTCTGATTCACGACGAGCACCGGCTCGGTGAAGATCGTGCCGCCGCCCATCGCGTCGCGGGCGACGACCCCGGCGCGATCGAGTTGCTTCTGGTGCTTCTCGGTGTTCTGGGTGACCACCGGGATCGAGCCGGGGTTCAACGGATCGATCGATTGGCTCCCGTTCGACGAGACGTGCTCGGTCCATTGCCCACCATCGAAGTACCGCAGCTGATGACGGCCCATGGGGTCGGGGTACCAGTTCGGGGGTGCGGCGCCGGAGCTGGAGGACATATCCCCGAGGCTAAACGGCACTCGTCAACCACGCACCACGATGCGCAGTCGGAACTCGGCGTCGTCTCGTTCGGGGAAGTCGACTCGGGCGTGCGCGCCGCGGCTCTCCTCGCGGGCGATGCCAGCCTGGACGAGGGCCCCGGCCACTGTGACAAGGTTCGCCAGCTCGTCGTCGGTTTCGCCGACGTGAACACGCGCCAGTCCTTCCTCCGCCGCGACGAGCGATTCGTCGCTGCGCAACACGCCGGCCTGCTGGCTCATGATGCGCTGCAAGTCGGCGCGGTCGAAGTCGTGTTCGTCGGACTCGATCCCCGAGTCGGCACCCACCTGCAACGATGACCAGCCACCGTGGCCGGTGAGGCAGCGGATCGCTCCGCTCGCCTCGGCTGCGTCCTTGCCCGCGACGATCGCATCGACCACCCGAGCTCCGAACACGAGCCCGTCGAGCAGCGAGTTCGACGCCAACCGGTTTGCGCCGTGCACGCCCGAACACGAGACCTCACCCGCGGCCCAGAGCCCGCGCAGCTCGGACGCACCGTCGAGGTCGGTCAGCACACCACCGCTCAGGTAGTGCGCAGCCGGCGCGACGGGCAACAGGTCGCGCGTCGGGTCGAGACCCGCCCCGGCGAGCACCTTCGCCAGGCTCGGAAACCGCATCGCGAAGTCGTGGATGGGCCGCACATCGAGAAAGACATGGTCGACACTGCCTTCGAGCATCTGCGCGGTGATGGCGCGCGACACGATGTCGCGGGGTTGCAACTCATCGACGAATCGCTCGCCGAGCCGGTTCAGCAACAACGCGCCGTCACCCCGGAGCGCTTCGGACAACAGCGGGCGCGGCAACCGGTCGACCGCGAGCGCAGTGGGATGGAACTGCATGAATTCGACGTCGGCAACCGCGACACCGGCTCGCACCGCCATTGCGATACCGTCGCCGGTGGCCTCGAGCGGGTTGGTGGTGAGCGCGAAGAGCTGCCCCGCGCCACCGGTGGCAAGCAGCACGTGGCGGGCACGCACCACGTGCTCGCCGCGCGCGTCGCGCACGGCGATTCCGACACAGCGACCGCGCTCGATAACGAGATCACGCGCGAAGGTGTGCTCGTGCACCACCGCCGCCGTGCGCGCCGTGGCGACGACGAGCGCTCGCTCGATCTCGGCTCCGGTGGCCGCGCCGCCGGCGTGCACCACACGCGGGTGGCTGTGGCCACCTTCGCGCGCGAGCTGCAACGACCCGTCAGCATCGCGATCGAACCGAGCGCCGAGCGCGATGAGCTCGCGCACACGCTCGGGCCCTTCGTGCACGAGCACCCGCACCGCGTCTTCGTCGCACAGCCCCACGCCGGCGCGGAGGGTGTCGGCCTCGTGCTGCGCCTCGGAATCGGTGGTGATATCGCCGAGCACGGCAGCGACGCCACCCTGCGCCCAACCGGTTGCGGTCTGCGCGATGGTGCCTTTCGTGACCACACCCACGCGCAGCCCACTCGAGGCAGCGCGTACCGCAGCGGTGAGACCCGCGATGCCCGAGCCCGCGACGAGCAGATCGAGTTCTTCGCTCACGCGTGAGCTCCGATGTTGTCAATGAGTCGGGCCTTCGCGAACGACGCGGCGATGAGCAGGCGTAGCTCGCCGACCAGTCGATCGGGAACGTTGAACGTGGCTGCGTCGACGACTTCGGCGTAGTCGAGTCGGGCGAGTGGCTCGCCCGAGACAACGGAGTGCATGACGGCTCGCACCTTCGCCGGGTCGCGTTCGCCCCGCTCGATCGCATTCCGGCCGGCACGCAAGGCGCGGTGCAGTACGGGTGCCGCGGCGCGCTCCTCGGCGCTCAGTCGCGCGTTGCGGCTCGACATCGCAAGGTCGTCGTGTTCGCGCACAGTGGGACATCCGATGACATCGACCGCGATCGACAGGTCGCGCACCATCGTCCTCACCACCGCGAGCTGTTGGAAATCCTTCTCGCCGAAGTACGCACGACACGGACCGGCGATCGAGAACAACTTCGCGACCACGGTCGCGACCCCCGCGAAGTGTGTGGGCCGAAACGAACCCTCGAGCGACGAGGAGACGCCCGAGACCGACACCGAAGTCATGATCGGCTCGGGGTACATCTCGGTGACGGCAGGGGTGAACACGTGGGCCACGCCAACCGCGCGCGCCATGGCCAGATCGCCCTCGAGATCGCGGGGGTACGTGCTCAGGTCTTCGGTGGGCGCGAACTGCAGAGGATTCACAAAGATCGTTAGCGCGGCCGAATCGTTGCCGGCAACAGCCGCACCCATGAGCGATCGATGCCCGTCGTGCAGGTACCCCATGGTCGGCACGAGGCCGATGACCCCGCCGCGCCGTCGCGCGTCGTCGAGCGCGGCACGGAACCCGACGATCGTGGGATGCACCTTCACGACACGAGCCTCCTGATCTCGTCGACCATCGCCTCGTAGGCCGGACGTTCGCGGAAACCGATCGCCGCGACGTGGCGTTCGATCGTCGAGACGTCGCCGCGCGCCGCCGGGCCGGTCAGCGCGCGAGCCGGGCCGATGTCCGCGCAGTTCTCGACCGACGCCACGACAAGGTCGAAGAACGCGCGGAACGGCACCCCCGCGATGGCCGCCAGCCGTTCGACCTGCGCGAGCAAGGCGACCACGTGGTTCGAGGCGACACACGCGGCCGCGTGGTACACGGCGCGTTCGTCGTCAGCCACGACGAACGCATGACCACCGAGCGCCCCCACTACTTCGCTCGCAAGGGGATCGCCGGCGACCGCGAACCACGCGCCCGGCAGGCGGCGCGCTCCGAGTACCGCATCGGGCAAGGTCATCAGCGGATGCAACGCCGCACGGCGAACGTGCGGGGCGAGAACGTCGAGCCCATGCAGACCGGACAGGTGCGCGATCACGGTGCCGTCGACGGGCGTGACGGCTGCAGCGACTGCGGCACTGGCCTGGTCGGGGGTGGCGATCACCAGCAGGTCGACATCGCGTGCGGCGTCGGTGAGCCCCGCACCGCGGCCGAGAGGGGCTCGCGCGCGCCAGCCGCTCGACGCCGCAAGCGCCTGTTGCAACGCGCCACCTGCGCGGCCCGGGCCGATGATGCGAAATGTCCGCCCCGCGTGTTGCGCCACCATCGGATCGCTTACAAGTTCCCGATCGCGCGCACCTCGTCGGCCGGCGGGTCGACGAAGTTCGACGGCACGAGCTCAGCCGCGAGGTCTCGCAGCGGCAGCATGACGAAGGCGCGGTCGAACATGCGCGGGTGGGGCACGATCAGGTCGGCCTCCCCGACGCGGACGCCATCGAGCCACAACACGTCGACATCGAGCGTGCGCGGCCCCCAGCGTTCTTTGCGGACCCGCTGCGCAGCTGTTTCACGCTCTCGGCACACATCGAGCAGCTCGCGAGCGGTGAGCAAGGTCTCGAGCTGCACGACAATGTTGAGGAACGCACCCTGTCCACCTGGGCCACCTACGGGTGCTGTCTCGTACAGCCGCGACACGCCGACCACGTCGGGGATCGCGTGAACCGCGTCGCGCAACAACTGCAACCTATCGCCCAAGTTCGAGCCGAGGCCGAGGAACGCGCGCGTCATCACCGCTCGCGGTGGATGCGCACGCCGCTCGTGTCGAGCTGCTGCGGAACCGGTGGCCGCATCTTGCGAACCGACACCGTGACCGAGGTGACACGATCGTCGCCGAGCACCACATCGGCGATGCGTTGCGCGAATCGTTCGAGCAGCGCGAACTGCTCGTCGCGCGCGATGCGGTCGACGTCGTCGCACAGCGTGCCGTAGTCGATGGTCTCGACGAGATCGTCGCTCGCGCCCGCAGCTCGCAGGTCGGTGTGCACATCGAGATCAACGGTGAACGGTTGGCGGCGTATCCGCTCCTCGGGCAGCACGCCGCAAAGTGCGAGCACCGCAAGACCGCGCAACTCGATGCGATCGCTCACTGCGTATCGACCGTTGCCGAGGTGGAAATTGCGTTGTCGGCGCCCGCTGACCGCAAGAACTCGGCTTGGGCGACGAGCTCGCGGCCGATCGGCCCGAGCTGACGCTGAGCGATTCGCTCGGTGACCGTGATGACTTCGGGCCCCGTCGCGACGAGACCTGTCCACAAGAGGTAGCCGGCCATCAGCCCCACGACGTGATCACCGAGCTCCTCGCGATGCACGACGACCTTCTTGTTGTCACGCAGTAGCGCCTGGATCTCACGGTAGAGCGCGAGCACTGCGTCGGCGCCGTCCGCGGCGCCGTTGAACGGACGGTGGCGCCACTGCACGCCGAGCTCGTCGTAGTTGTGGAGGTTGTGGGGCGAGGTGATCAACGAGATGACGCAGTCGAACCGGTTTTCGCGTATCCAGATGATCTCTTCTTGGCGGCGCACCCGGCGATGGTTCGCCGAATACCCACCGGGGCGCTCACAAATGGCGAGCTTGTTCTTCAACACCCAAGTGAAATGGCGTGGCGGGATGCCGAGTGCCCACTTCCCCTTCATGCCGCGACCACCCGTGCTGCGTGGACGGTCATACGAACGTCGTGCGCACGAACCATGCGTGCGCCGTGCACCATGGCCCACGTGGCCACCGCGAGCGAGGCTTCTCGCCGATCATCGACCGCTACGGCCTCGACACCGTCGCTTGCCGCGAGCGCCAGGCCGAGGAAGTTCTTGCGGCTCGCGCCGACCAGTACCGGGTAGCCGAGCGCAACGACTGCGTCGAGGTGGGCGAGCACGCGCCAGTTGTGCGTGGCAGTCTTCGCGAAGCCGATGCCCGGATCGACCCAGACGTCGCGCACGCCGGCCGCCACCGCGGCCGCGGCCTGTTCGCGGAGGAACTCGGTGACCTCTGCGACGACGTCTTCGTAGCGGGTTTCGAGCTGCATTGTCGTGGCGTCGCCGCGCCGGTGCATCACGACGTAGCCGGCTCCGCACTGCGCGGCCACCGAGGCGAGGGTGGCCGACACGTCGTTTACCAACGTCGCGCCCGCCATGCACGCGGCGCGTGCGACCCCGGCCTTCTGGGTGTCGATCGAGAGGCGCACGCTGTCTCCGAGCGCGGAGCGCAGCCCGGCGATGACCGGGAGCACGCGCGCGAGCTCGGTCGCCTCGTCGACCGGGGCAGCTCCCGGGCGCGTGGACTCGCCGCCCACGTCGATGCATGACGCACCGTCGGTCGCGAGCTGCACTCCGTACGCGATCGCGGCCCGTGCATCGAGATGTTGCCCGCCGTCAGAAAACGAATCCGGCGTCACGTTGACGATGCCCATCACGGCAGGGAGGACAGGGGCCACGGGGCGTGATCGTATCGGTCCCACAGGGCGCGCCGCGCCCGAGATCACACAGGGCGCGCCGCGCCCGAGATCACACAGGGCGCGCCGCGCCCGAGATCACCCGGCGCGCGCCTCACCGGCCCGTGATGAACTGCATGGCCTCCATGCGCGAAGCCGGGTTGTCACGAAACACCCCATGTACTGCCGAGGTCACCGTGGACGAGCCGGGCTTGCGCACCCCTCGCATCGACATGCACAGATGCTCGGCTTCGATCACGACCAGAACCCCGCGGGGTTCAAGGGTGCGGTCGAGCGCGCCGGCGATCTGTTGGGTGAGCCGTTCTTGCACCTGCGGGCGACGAGCGAACCCATCGACCAGGCGGGCCACCTTCGACAACCCGGTGATCCGACCCTGCATGTTCGGGATGTACGCCACGTGCGCCTTGCCGATGAACGGCACGAGATGGTGTTCGCACAGCGAGTACAGCGGTATGTCACGAACCATGACCATCTCGTCGTGATCGGCTTCGAACACCTTGCGCAAGTGCTCGGACGGTTCCTCGCGCAGGCCAGAGCAGATCTCCTCGTACATCCGCGCCACGCGGGCCGGCGTGTCGAGCAAGCCGTCGCGGTCTGGATCCTCGCCGATGGCCACGAGGATCTCGCGGACGGCTCGCTCGATCCGCGGTCGGTCCACCGTGATCGTCGCCGGGTCGTCCAACGCGTTGCTGTTG
>JANMVY010000029.1:0-3447 GCA_031393535.1 Actinomycetes bacterium
ACATCGCGATCGACATCGTCGGAGAAATACGCGACGTGGTGCATGCCCCACTGCCCGGACCGCACTCGCGACTGGTACGGCGTCGCCACGTGCGCATCGTTGTTGCTCTGTACGAGTTGGATCTGCAGATTGCCGGCGTACGCGAGCGCCTCGTGGATGAGCAGCGTCAGCGGCGCCCCGTTGTAGGTGGAGTCGAGCTCGATGTCGCGTATGCAGGTCCACGGACCGATGCCGAGTTGCTCGACCCAATCACGCATCGCGACGTCGATGTCGGGCACCAGGTACGCGACGTGCACGACCTGACCGAACCGACGACCGACCGAGAGTGCCTCGCCCATGCCCTACCCCCGACCCTGTTGCACGAACCGGGGCGGAGTCTCGCGCAGGCGTTCGTGCGTCGCCACCCACCGCGCCCGGGCACACCGTCGTCCGGCGGAGGCCTGCGCCCTAGGATTCCAGCAGGCCTGTCACCATGGTGGTCAGTCACGACCGGCGAGCAGAGCGAGGATCGATGCGGCCCGACCTGCAACGCGAGATCGTGCGCACGATCCTCGACCTCGCGGAGCGCGACACCACCCAGCTCAGCGATGCCGCGCTCACGATTGCCGTGGACGACTACGTCTCGACCGCGGTGTTCGCAGCGGAACAGCACCACCTTTTCCGCGCACGCCCAATCGTCGTGGGGTTGTCGTGCGATCTGCGTGAGCCCGGCGACTACCTCGCCTCGGACTCGGGCGGCGTGCCATTCGTCGTCGTCCGCGGTCCCGACCGGTCGCTCCGCGCCTTCGTCAACGTGTGCCGCCACCGCGGATCACCGTTGGTCGAGCCCGGCATCGGACACCACGAGCGCGCCTTTCATTGCGGATTCCACGGCTGGGTCTACGACTTCGACGGTGCGGTGACCGCGCGACCGAACTCCGCCGGTGGATTCGAGTCGCTCGACGACCGCTGTTACGCGCTGTTGGCCCGGCCCGTGGCCGAAGCGCACGGTCTCGTGTTCCTCCGCGCGGTGGGCGACGAACCTGTCGTACCCGACGATGAGCTGGGCGACATGGCCGATGAGCTCGATGCGTTCGCCTTCGCGGAATATCACCGCTTCGACGGATGGCAGTCCGAGTGGCAGGCCAACTGGAAGCTCCTCATCGACACATTCCTCGAGACGTACCACGTGGCTGCGCTGCACGCCGACACCGTCGCGCGCCACTTCCTCGTGCGGCCGTCCATGTTCGCGGCGTTCGGTCCGCACATCCGATTCCACTCGCTCATGAAATCAGTGCTCACGTTGCGCGATCGGCCCGAATCCGAGTGGGACCTGCTTGCGCACGGCACCGTCGAGTACTTCATCGCGCCCAATGTGGTGCTCAACTACAGCGTCGATCACCTCGCCGTCTACCGGTTCGTCCCGCTCGCCGCCGATCGCACCCGCGCCACGCTGACCATGTACACGCCACGTGAGATCACGACCGACACTGAA
This sequence comes from Actinomycetes bacterium, assembly GCA_031393535.1. GTDB lineage: Bacteria > Actinomycetota > Acidimicrobiia > Acidimicrobiales > WLNW01 > WLNW01. The sequence goes on from JANMVY010000029.1 coordinate 1,475, forward strand.
ACGACCCATTACCGACGCACGCTCGCGCTGCATCAACGCGTGAGCGGCGGCCAGGACTTCACCAAGCAGGAACAGATCCAACGTACCCTCGGCTCGGGCGCGCTCGACCACATCGTGTTCGGCCGCAACGAGCCGGCTGCGATCCACTTCCATCGCACGACCCGCGCGCTACTCGACGAATGCCCGATCGCTGGTGTACCGCCAGCGCCGCAACGCGACCACTGACCACACGGCCTCGACCACGCCAAAGGGCCATGCGCCGGACGCGAAGCCGTACACGCTCGACAGGACACAGCCGAGCGAGAATCCGAGGATGTAGGTCCGGCCTCGCCGCTCGAGCGCGTACATCGACATCATGAACGTGACGGCGACGACCCCGTAGACGGTGACCATCGCAGGATCGTCAGGGACGGGGGGTGTTGCGCACCACGTAGCGCTGGTCGTACGCAGAGGCGCAGTGATCGCACAGATCGACGGGTGGCCGCGACGGCTCGGTGACGGTATGCGTGGCATCCCGCAGGTGACACTCAGGGCAGTTCCCACGCTTCTTCACCTTCGGAGTGTAACGGCCGACCCTCCACACCGTGATCGATACCCCTACGCGCTGGGGCGGACCCCGCCGACGACCTATCCTCCGCGGATCGATCAACGAGACCGGGGGGGTCGTACATGGGTGAGGCGACGCACGGCGCAGCAAGGGCCGGCACGGTCGCACATTCCACGTTCTGTCGGATCTGCCCGGTGCTGTGCGGCCTCGTTGTGCACACCGACGGCGAGCGCGTGGTCAGCGTCCGCGGCGATCACGCGCACCCGGTCACGCGCGGCTACAGCTGCCCCAAGGGCCGAGCGCTCGGCGCGTTCCACCACCACCCGGCCCGACTCGACGCGCCGCGTCTGTTCGGCCACGAGCAGCCGTGGGACGACGTGCTCGACGATCTCGCGGCGCGCCTCTCGCACATCGTCGAGCAATTCGGATCCGACGCGGTCGCCGTGTACTTCGGCACCTGGTCGTGGATGGACGCGTTCGGCAGGATGCGCGCCGAGGCGCTGCTGCGTCACCTCGGCACGCGAAGTCGGTACTCGGCCATCACGGTCGACGCGATCGCGCGGCTCACCGTCGCCGAGTTGGTCGGTGGATTCGGCGGACTGCTGCCGGCGATCGACCCCGACGCTGGCGGGCTCACGGTGCTCATCGGTACCAACCCCGTGGTTTCGCACGGTCACGCCGGGGCGCTCGTCGACCCCATCGCGACGCTGCGCCGTCTCGCCGATGGGCCGGGTCTGTGGGTCATCGACCCCCGGCGCAGCGAAACAGCGCGGCTCGCCACGCGACACCTTGCGGTGCGGCCCGGCGGCGACCCCGCCGTGCTCGCCCATGTTGTGCGGAGCCTGCTCGAATCGGGGGCCGATACCGACTACCTCGCACGCCACGTCGACGGCGTCGACGTGCTGCGCGCCGCCGTCGCGCCCTGGCATCGCGAACGCGCGGCAAGTCGATCGGGGGTCGACCCTTCCGATCTCGACGAGCTGGTCGCCGCGATTCGCAGTGCGGGCCACGTCACGGTCGTCACCGGCACCGGCACGACCATGGCACCGCAGGCGAACATCACCGAGTGGCTCGCGTGGACCATACAGATCCTCACCGGCTCGTTCGAGCACGAGCGCGGCGCGTGGTTCAACCCGGGTGCGTTCGTGCGCCTCGACCGGTCGACCGTCACGCCCGCACCGCCCGAAGGTTCGTTCGCCGCCGGCGCGCCGAGCCGACCCGAGCTCGTCTCGCGTTTCGGCGAACGGCCGTGCGCGGCGCTCGCGGACGAGATCGAAGCCGGCAACGTCCGCGCGCTGATCGTTGTCGGAGGTGACCCGCTCACGTCGCTCCCCGATACCACACGGCTCGAACGGGCCTTCGGGACGCTCGACGTTCTCGCGGTCGCCGACGTGATCGAGTCGGACACCGTGAAGCTCGCGACGCA
>JANMVY010000299.1:0-3395 GCA_031393535.1 Actinomycetes bacterium
GAAGTACTCGAACAGCGGGCGGTAGGTGCGGCCGACGAGATCAGCACCCTTCAGCTCGGCTACGAGGGTCGCATCGCCGAGTTGCGCCGCGTATCGCTCGCGCGCGCTCGCGCCGATCACGTAGCGCACACCGTCGAGCTCGACGATCACGTAGTCGAGCTCGGCGCCCACTGCGAGCGCGAGGTTCGATGGCAGGGTCCACGGGGTGGTTGTCCACGCGAGGATGCGGGTCTCGGGTTCGGCGACATGTGGATGTTGCGGATCGAGGGTGAACGCGACGGTGAGCGCGGGGTCCTGGCGGGGGCGTGTCGCGTCGTCGAGGCGGATCTCGAAGTTCGACAACGGGGTCTCGGCACCCCACGAGTAGGGCATCACGCGGTAGGCCTCGTACACGAGGCCTTTGGTCCACAGCTCCTTGAACGCCCACATGACCGATTCCATGTAGGAGAGGTCCATGGTCTTGTAGTCGTTGGCGAAGTCGACCCAGCGCGCTTGGCGTGTGACGTACTCCTCCCACTCCTTCGTGTACCGCAGCACCGATGTGCGGCAGTGCTCGTTGAACTTGCCGATGCCGTACTCGGTTATGGCGCGGCGGCCCGCGACACCGAGCTCTTTCTCGGACTCCATCTCGGCGGGCAGGCCGTGGCAGTCCCAACCGAAACGACGCTCGACACGGCGGCCCTGCATGGTCTGGTAGCGGGGCACGACATCCTTGACGTATCCGGTGAGGAGGTGCCCGTAATGCGGCAGCCCGTTCGCAAACGGGGGACCGTCGAAGAACAGGTACGCGTTCGCGTCACCGGGCCGCGACGCGACCGACTGCTCGAAGGTCTGCGCTTGCCTCCACCCGGCGAGGATGCGTCGTTCCATGGCGGGGAAGTCGGGCTTCTGCTCGACCTTCGGGTATGGCGCGTGGTTCGGGGCGGCGGGCATGGGGCCCAAGGCTACCGGCGTGCCTGAACGGCCTACGATCCCATTTCGATTGTGTGGACCGGCAGGTTCGAGCCAAGGAGCGCGGTGCTGACGAAAGGGTTTCGCGACAATCTGTCGTCGTGGTTCGAGCTGGCGGCGCGCCACGAGGGCGATCTGCGGGTCACCACGTGGGTGCCCGTGCGAGACGATCTCCGCGGTGACGACGGGGCGGTTCGGCTGGCCGCGCTCGCGTTCGCGGTCGACTCGGCCGTGGGCCTGAGCGCCGGGTTCTCCGCGTTGCCGAACTGGGTGGTGACCTCCGACATCGATCTTCGTCTGTTCGCCGACGTACGCATCGGACCGTTGCGCACCGAGGCGGCCACGTTGCGCGCGGGCCGCTCACAGGTGCTCGTCGAGGCCCGCCTCTACGACGAAGGCCAAGGCGATCTGTTCGTCGGCCACGCGACCGCGAACCACGGTGTGCTGTCACCGGAGAACGGCGCGCCGCTCGATCCGTTCCCCGTGGGCGAAGTCATGCGTCAGCGGAGCGAGTGGTCGGGTCCGCGGCCGCTGATGGGGACGAGATTCGGGGCCCGGCTCGTCGGTCCGGGCGTGGCCGAGCTCGACGTCGTCGACAACGCCCGCAACCCGTGGGGCATGTTGCACGGTGCGCTGCACACATTGCTCGCCGAGGACGCGGCACGATCACTCGTCGACGGTCGCATCATCGACGCGACGGTGCGGTTCCTGACACCAGTGCGCAACGGGCCGGCGCGGGCCACCGCAATCGTGCTCGCCGGCGCGGGCCCCCACGTGACGGTTCGTGTCGAAGTGCGCGATCCCGGCGCCGGCGACCGCCTAGGCAGCCTGGCGCTGCTCACGTTGGCCGCTCGCTGATGGCGGTCCATCCGAATCACTTCGGCGTCCGATAGGGACTCAGCGACCGCCATCGCGTGGTTCGTTGCGCGGTTTTCCCCCGATTCGGTGGTTCAGCGCGCAAAGAACGGCCCGCGCTGGCGCTGCTGCGCGACGCGGTTGGTCAAGGCTCGGGGTCGTAGGTCACCATCGCGACCTCGATGCCGCCGTTGGTGGTCGTGAACCGTTCCACGAGTGGGACGCGGGTTTGGCCGGCGAGCGTGCGATCGGCGACGAGCATGCCGAGCGACCAGCCGGGCAGCTGATCACGCACCGCGCCGCCCAGCGACGCGTACAGGTCGCGCAGGTCGTTGCGGCCGCCGACCCGCTCGCCGTAGGGCGGATTGGTCAGCAGCAGGCCCGACGGGGACATGCCGCGCAATGCGTGGATGGTGTTCGACAACGCGCCGTGGCGCACCTGCACCAGGTCGGTCACGCCGGCGCGCGCCGCGTTCGCGCCGGCCGCGCGGACGGCGCCTTCGTCGCGGTCCGCCGCGATGATCGGCGCGATGGTGTCTCGGCGGCGTCGATCGGTCGCCGCGGCGACGACACCAGCGTTGACGCTCGCCCAGGTGCCTGGACGGTACGACGGCCAACCGTGGAACGCAAACGTGCGATTTGCCCCTGGCGCGAGACCGCTCGCGGCGAGCGCGGCCTCGATCGCGATCGTGCCTGATCCGCACAGCGGATCGACGAGCGGCCGGTCAGGTGTCCAGGCGCTCGCCCGCACCATGGCCGCGGCGATCGTCTCGCGAAGAGGCGCCTTCGCCACTTGTTGGCGCCACCCGCGTCGGTGCAGGCTGTCGCCCGAGCTGTCGATGCTGATCGTCACCTTGTCGTGACTGAAGCGCACCACGACGAGCTGCACCTGATCGGCGGTGACCTTGTCGCCGGGGTGCACGTGGAGGGGTGTGGTCGCGGTGACACGGTGGAGCCGTTCGGCGATCGCGGTGGTGTGGTACAGCTTCGACTTGGTCGCGGTCACTCGGAACAATGGTGGGCGATCGGTGCACAAGTACTGGTGCCAGGGCAGTGTCGCCGCCCGGTGCTCGAGGTCGGCGAACGAGTGCGCGACGAACGTGCCGAGCCGCACGATCACGCGAGTCGCGATGCGGGTCCACGCATTCGCGAGGTAGAGCTCGCGGTCGGTGGCCCGAAACGGCACACCGCCGTGCACCGGTCGGCCCGGCCGCAGCCCGAGCGAGCGCCACTCGTCGGCGAGCAGTTTCTCGAGCCCCGGCGGGCAGACGGCCAGGCAGTCGTGCACGCCGGCAGCGTAGAGGGTGCGCCCTCGGCTGCACCCTCCCGACCGCGTGGCTCAAGGGCGTTGATGGCCTACCATCGAGCGGTCCGCCACGGCCGAGGGAAGATGCGCATGGCCACCATCACCTATTCCTGCGCGATGCCGCCCGGCCCGAACTGCGTCAAGTACGCGCAGCTCGCGCACGAGCTCGGCTATGACCGCATCTGGTTGTACGACTCGGCCGCGCTCTACCAGGACATCTGGGTCTGGCTCGCGCGCATCGCGGACAAGACCGACATCAAGATCGGCACGGCTGTTCTCGTGC
>JANMVY010000053.1:0-2054 GCA_031393535.1 Actinomycetes bacterium
GCGCTGCGCGATCGTGTCGTTCCGCCTCGGCTTCACCGATGGCGTCTCGGTGGTCGCGTCGATGTGGCACCGCGCCTTGACCGATCTCGGCTTCACGGTGCGGACCGTAGCGGGCGATGGTCCGGTCGACGTGATCGTGCCTGGGCTCGCGATCGACAACGACACCACGCTTGCGCCCGAGGAATTGGAGAACGCCTTCGCGGGATGCGACCTCGTGGTGGTCGAGAACCTGCTGTCGATTCCGATGAACCTGGTCGCCTCGCGCGCGGTGGCCCGAGCGTTGCGCGGGCGCGCGGCGATCCTGCATCACCACGATCCACCGTGGCAGCGCCCGCGCTACGCACACGTCACCGAGCTGCCACCACGCGATTCCTCGTGGGTGCACGTGACCATCAACGAGCTGACTCGTCGTGAGATGGCCGAGCGCGGCTTCGACGCCACGACGGTCTACAACGCATTCGACACCGACGAGCCCCTCGGCGATCGCGGCGCGACGCGACGAGCCATGGGGTTCACGCCCGACGAACGCGTGGTGGTGCACCCGGTACGCGCCATCGCTCGCAAGAACATCGAGATCGCGCTGCGCATCGCCGAAGCCCTCGGCGCCACCTACTGGTTGTCGGGGGCGGTCGAGGAGGGCTACGGCGACGAGTTGGCCCGCATCCTCGCGACCGCCGACACACGCGTCGTGCACCGGCAGTGCAACGACCGGCCCGGCATGTACGCCGCCGCGGACGTCGTCGTGTTCCCGTCGACCTGGGAGGGGTTCGGGAACCCGCCGATAGAGGCCGCGATCCACCTTCGCCCGGCGGTCGTGAGCCATTACCCGGTGGCCGCCGAACTACGGGCCATGGGCTTTCGCTGGTTCGACCCCGCTGATCTCACCGCGGTGCGCCAGTGGCTCGACGACCCCGAACCCGCGTTGCTCACGCACAACGCGCGCATCGCCCGCGAGCATCTTTCCTACCCGATGCTCGTGGAACGCCTACGGTCGCTGCTTCGACGACAAGGATGGTTGGCGTGAACGACGACCCGCTGCTCGTGCAACGCCGCAAGATCCAGCGTCTGGCCGAAACTGGCCAGCGCATCGGCTACGCGTTGTACGGGCTCGCGATCGTCGCGTTCTTCCTGGCGCTCACGACCGGCTTTTCCTCCGGCTGGGTCACGCTCATCATCGCGTCCCTCGTGATCGGTTCGTTCTTCCTCGCGCCGGCCATCGTCGCCGGGTACGCGGTGAAGGCGGCCCAACGCGAAGACCGCGAGCTCGGGCGCTGAAGGTCGGTTTCTTGGGAGTTCCCCACCTAACCTGCACCGGACCGGGCGCAGCAAGGTGGGCGTGACGAGGCACTCGGCGGAGAAGTTGCCATGCGCATTCGGCTTTCGGCGCCCGAAAGGCGCAAGCAGCTGCTCGCCGTCGCCGTCGGCGAGTTCGGCGTGCGTGGCTATCACATCACCACCATGAACCAACTGGCCGAAGCGGCCGGGGTCACCAAACCTGTCCTCTACCAGCATTTCCCGTCCAAACGTGATCTGTACCTCGCGGTGTTGGGCGACGTTGGTGAGCGCCTACGGAAGGCCATCGCCGACGCCACCGGTCGCGCTTCGTCGCCCCACGCGCAGGTCGAATCGGGTTTCAGCGCCTACTTCGGGTTTTTCGCCAACGAGCCTGCCGCGTTCCAGGTGCTCTTCGGCGACGCCGCACGCAACGACGACGAGTTCGCGGCCGTGTCCCACCGGGTCGAGACCGAGCTCGCGGACACCATCGCCGAGCTCATGACCATCGGCACCGACGCCGACGCCGACGCCGACGACCGTACGTTGCTCGCGTTCGGCATCGTCGGCCTCGCGGAAGGATCCAGCCGCTACTGGGTAGCGCGTGGCCTCGACATCGACCCGGCTCGGCTGGCGACGCGCATGGCCGACCTCGTCTGGTACGGCTTGCGCGGCGCGCCCCGGCACTGACGCGGCGGGCGGTCAGTCGAGCGGCACGGGGCTGATGTCGATCGGCTCCGCGGGGAGCTCACCGTTGACGATCGCGGGGAGGAACTCGCGCA
>JANMVY010000116.1:0-2012 GCA_031393535.1 Actinomycetes bacterium
GAAGTGCTCGTGTGGGGGTGACGACGCGCGGTTTGCGTGACGTCGACGCACGCGGCCGCGATGACGGTCGGCACGTGGGCGGCTCGACGCGTGTTTCGTGGCCGGGTTGTTGAGGTCTGAACAGTCGACGTGTTCAGGCCTAATGGGCCTAGACCAAGTCGTGTAGGACTTGGTTCCGAGCTCGCCGGTCGGTGAGCACTGTCTAGGCCTGAGACTTCGGATCTCTGTGTTCAGAACGTGCCCCGGCCGGTTGGTGAGGGCTGCCGTAGCACCGATGGGGTGTCGTGCCTCGAGCACTGATCCATTAGGCCGTGTCGGGTGCCTTCGAGGGCTCGGTCGTGTGGTCGAACGTGGAGGTGGACCGATGATTTTTGTAGGAGATGACTGGGCGGAGGCGCATCACGATGTGTATCTCTGCGACGAGGCCGGAACCCGGCTCGGGGCGCGGCGGTTACCGGAAGGCATCGAAGGAATCACCGCGTTTCACGACCTCATCGCCGGCCACGTCGACGACCCCGCCGATGTGGTGGTGGGCATCGAGACCGACCGGGGCTTGTGGGTCCAGGCGCTGATCGAGGCCGGCTACGTCGTGTACGCGATCAACCCCCGGGCCGCGTCGCGCTACCGCGACCGCCACACCCTCTCGGGCGCGAAGTCTGATCCGGGTGACGCGAAGATGCTCGCCGAGTTGGTCCGCACCGATCGCCACAACCACCGGCCCGTCGCCGGTGACAGTGACCTCGGCGAAGGCGTCAAGGTCCTTGCCCGAGCCCATCAGAACATGATCTGGGACCGGACCCGGGCCACCAACCGGTTGCGGTCAGCTTTGCGCGAGTACTTCCCCGCGGCGCTTGACACGTTCGCGGAGCTGGCCGATCGCGACACGCTCGCCGTGTTGGCTGCCGCCCCCGACCCGGTCTCGGCGCGCCGGCTCACCCCGGGCCGGGTCCGCACCCTGGTCCGCTCAGCCGGCCGGCAACGCAACATCGATACCCGCGCGTTGAGCATCGTCGAGGGCCTCCGCGCCGACGCACTTTCGGCGCCGCCCGCGGTGATGTCCGCGTTCGCGGCAACGACTCGAGCCCAAGTCGCGATCATCGCCGAACTCAACGCGCAAATCGCCGGGCTCGAGACCGAGCTGGCTACCCATTTTGAGCAGCACCCGGACGCCGGCATCTACCTCTCCCTGCCTGGAATCGGTGTCATCCTCGGCGCCCGGGCGCTCGGCGAGTTCGGGGACGACCCGAACCGCTATGCCGACGCCAAGTCTCGCAAAAACTATGCCGGGACGTCACCCATCACCCGAGCATCAGGCACCCGCAGCGTTGCGCTGGCCCGCTTCGTGCGCAACACCCGCCTCGCGGACGCCATCAACCAATGGGCGTTCTGCACCCTTACCAACAGCCCCGGCGCCCGGGCGTTCTACGACCACCACCGAGCCCTCGGCGATTCGCACCACAAGGCACTACGCGCACTCGGGAACCGCCTCGTCGGCATCCTCCACGGCTGCCTCCGAACCCATACCCCCTACGACGAACAGATCGCCTGGGGACACCGCCACGACAACCCGATCCAGATCGCCGCTTGACAAATACAGTCCTGGGGTGTCTGAACAGGCGCCGCCCAGCGACGTGATCGGGTGAGCTGTCGTCCGGCGTGGTGTGTCGGGTCGCGTTCACGACGACGAGCGATCACACACCCACATCACCGCTCATGTACCGACCCGCGGCCACCGGCGACCGTGACGTGGATCGGTACATGCGCCGGACGCGCGATCATCCGCTGTTCAGCTCTGAACACGCGCTCTATTTGCTCGCTCGCCACCCGGCGCAACGGGCGTGCCCAGCACGAGCGCCACGTCGACGTCGCGGACGTAGCGCATCGGCGCGCGTCAGAACCCGGGTCAACCCTGCGCGGTGGTTGTCGAACGATTCGTTGAGGTGCAACTACGGCCGCGGTGACTCAACGCGATCCTCAACCAGATCCTCAACGAGCCGATTCGTCGGCCGGCG
>JANMVY010000119.1:0-2416 GCA_031393535.1 Actinomycetes bacterium
GCCGATCATGCGCACCTTGCCCTGGTGCACGAGATCGCTCATCGCGCCGAGCGTCTCGTGGATGTCGGTGAGCGGGTCGGGCCGGTGGCCCTGGGGGTGGTCGATGTGGGGGGGGGCGAGGCGCGGCGGCGACGGTTCACGGGCGCGGATGATCCTCGACCGGGTCGAGCCCCGCCGGTTCAGCACGGTGTCGCTCATCGGGTGGTGCAACTTCGTCGCGACGACCACGTCGTCGCGACGACCCCGCAGGGCCTTGCCCACGATCTCCTCGGACTCGCCGTAGCCGTACACGTCTGCGGTGTCGATGAAGTTGACGCCGACATCGAGCGCGGCGTGCACGAGGCGGACACAATCCTCGTGGTCGGGGTTTCCGTCCTTGCCGAACATCATGGCACCGAGGCACAGGTTGCTCACCGTGACCCCGGAGCGGCCGAGCGTGTTGAAGCGCATGTCTTCCCCCTCTTTGCCCGCGCGCACCCTAATGTCCAACGCAGCAGCAGTTCCCGAGGAGGGCCGGATATGGCAGATGTCGTCATCGTCGAAGCGGTGCGTTCGCCCGTTGGCCGACGCAATGGCGGCTTGTCGACCATGCACAGCGTCGATCTGCTCGCCGCCGTGCAACGCGAGGTAGTCGAGCGCAGCGGCGTCGACCCGCGCGAGATCGGCCAGGTCATTGGCGGTTGCGTCGGTCAGGTCGGCATGCAGACGGGGAACGTCGCGCGGACGGCGTGGCTCACCGCGGGGCTGCCTATCGAGGTTGCGGCCACAACGGTCGACACGCAATGCGGCTCCTCGCAACAGGCCACCAACCTCGCCTATGCCCTCGTGGCGAGTGGCGTGGTCGACTCGGCCGTGGCGTGTGGTATCGAGATGATGAGCCGGGTGCGCATGGGGTCGACCATCCCGAAGGATCCGGATTCGGGTAAGCCGGTCAACAAGAACTACTGGAAGCACCACGAGTACACGTCGCAGTTCGAAGGGGCCGAGCGCATCGCCGACCAATGGGGCGTCAGCCGCGAGCAATGCGACGTCTTCGCGAAGCAGTCACAGGACCGTGCCGCGGTCGCCTGGGCCGAAGGGCGCTACGACACGCAGGTCGTGGGCATCGACGCGCCGCTGCTCGGCGACGACGGCACACCCACCGGCTCGCAGCGCATAACGCGCGACGAAGGGATGCGCGAGACCACGCTCGAGGGGCTCGGCGCGTTGAAGCCCACCGGCCGGCCGAATGGCGCGCACACCGCGGGTTCGTCGTCACAGATCAGCGACGGCGCCGCAGCGCTGCTCCTCATGAGCGCGACCAAGGCCGATGCGCTCGGCTTGCGACCCCTCGCTCGGATCGTCGCGACGTGCCTCGCGGGGAGCGACCCGGTGCTGATGCTCACCGGGCCCATCCCGGCCACCCGACAGCTGCTCGCGACGAGCGGGTTGTCGATCGACGACATCGACGTGGTCGAGATCAACGAGGCGTTCGCCTCGGTCGTGCTCGCGTGGCAGGCCGAGACGGGCGCGGACCCGGCGAAGGTCAACCCGAACGGCGGGGCGATCGCGCTGGGCCACCCGCTCGGGGCAACCGGCGCGATCCTCGTCACGAAGGCCCTGCACGAGCTCATGCGCACGGGTGGTCGCTACGGCCTGGTCACCATGTGCTGCGGAGGCGGGCTCGGCACCGGCACGCTCATCGAGCGCCTGTAACGCGCGCTCGTTCAGCACGTGTCGGGTTGCGCGACCTCGTTTGCGTCGATCGCCACCAGACGATCACGCCTTGCCTGCGCGTACACGACGTAGACGACGATCACCGCCGCGAACGCGCCGAGCGATGGTCGAAGGCCGATGCGGTCGCCGAGCAGTCCACCGGCGAACGCGCCGAGCGGCATGCCCGCGAGGAGTGCCATGAGGTACGCGGTGACCGCGCGCCCGCGGTAGTTGTCGGCCACCTGGGCCTGCATCGACGTGTTGAGCGAAATGCCGGTGAGCGAGTGCGCAGTGCCCGCGATGAGGAATCCGACGAGACCGACGGCGAGCACCGGTGTGGCAATAGTGATCGTGATACCGGTAGCGAAGAGCATGAGGCCGGTACGCACCATCGTCGAGCGACGGAGCCGGTCGCCATAGCGCACCAGCATCAACGACGAGAACAATGCGCCACAGCCGTACATCGCGGCAAGCCAACCGAGCCCGGCGCCTTTGACCCCGAATTCCTCGCGGACGAGACCCGCGGCGAGTTGGGCCATCGACTGGCCGAAGAACGCGCTGACGAACGCGGTCATCACGACCAGCCGTAGCGCTTGCCGCTGCCACACGTACCGCACGCCTTCGACGAACTCGACCTGCCACGACCTTTGCGCTGTGGGTCGGTGCGTCTCGCTCACGCGCACGAAGCACAACCCCACGATGACGACGACGAACGACACTG
>JANMVY010000169.1:0-2871 GCA_031393535.1 Actinomycetes bacterium
CGCGAACCTCGGTGTGCCGATGGTGCCGTTCTTCACGTTCTATTCGATGTTCGGATTCCAACGAGTGGGCGATCTTTGTTGGAGCGCGGCCGACGCACGCGCCCGCGGCTTTCTCATCGGGGCTACGGCAGGACGCACGACACTGCCCGGCGAAGGCCTGCAACACCAGGACGGCCACAGCCTGATCCTCGCCGCGACAAACCCGGCAGTCGAAGCCTATGACCCCGCCTTCGCGTACGAGCTCGGCGCGATCATCGACCACGGGCTACGGCGCATGTACGGCAACCGCGCCGGCGAATCCGAGGACGTCTACTACTACCTCACCGTCTACAACGAGAACTACGCGATGCCGCCGCGCCCCGATCACGTGCGCGCCGAGGACATCGTCTCGGGCATGTACCTGTGGGACGCGGGGCGCGACGATCTGGCGCACCGCGCCACGATCTTGTTCTCGGGCTCGGCCCATGGCGCGGCGCGCGAAGCACAGGCCGAGCTCGCCGAGCACTTCGGGGTGGGCGCGCAGCTGTGGAGCGTCACGTCATACAAGCGGCTTCGCAGCGAAGCGCTCACGACTGCTCGCTGGAATCGGTTGCACCCCGATTCCGCGCCGCGTGCCACGTATGTCACGAGCGCGCTCGCGTCGGCGCCTGGTCCGGTGATCGCAGTGTCCGACTTCCTTACGCTCGTGCCCGATCAGATCGCACGTTGGGTACCGCACCGGTTCTCGACGCTCGGTACCGACGGTTTCGGGCGTAGCGATACGCGCGAAGCGCTGCGTCGGTTCTTCGAGGTCGACACCGCGCACGTGGTGGTCGCCGTGCTGAGCGAGCTTGCGGCGAGCGGCGCCATCGACGCGTCGATCGTGCGCGCCGCGATCGTGCGGTACGCAGTCGACATCGAGGCCGCGAACCCCGCCGATCCCGACAACCAACCGCGCGAGCCACGCGAGGCGCAGGCCACCGGTCGTCGCATCGACGACTGACATCGATGCACCGCCGCGCGCGGCTGCTCGCTGATCACCGGTGAGCGATGGCGTCGCTATAGACCGCGAGGGTTTGCGCGGCGATCACGCCGGGTGCGCATTCGTTGTCGCTCTTCTGCTTCGCCGCGCGCCCCATGGCCTCTCGTCGATCATCGTCACCCAGGAGCGCCACGACTGCATCGACGATTGCCTGTGCGTCGCGTGGCGCGATGAGCAGGCCGGTGACACCGTGTTCGACCGCCTCGGAGAGCGCTCCGACGTCGGTGGCGACCACGGGCTTGGCGTAGGTGCACGCCAGCGCGATCACGCCGCTTTGTGACGCATCGGTGTACGGCAGCACCACCACGCTGGCCCGCCGGAAGAACACCGCCGCCTGGTCGTCGCTGATGTACTCGTTGTGCACGTCGAACACCGTCGGGTCCACCATGAGTGCCCGGTACCGCTCGAAATCCTCGCCACGTCCGGCGATCACGAACCGCGCGCCCGGCACGGCAGCGGTGATCGCGGGTTGTGCCCGGATCAGGTACTCGAGACCCTTGTACTCCCAGATGCGACCGAAGAACAAGATCTCGTCGCCGGCCTCGCCGATCTCGGCGTGCAGTTCCTCGTTGCCGAGGCGGATGTGCGGGATGACCGCGACTCGTTCCGCATCGACCCGGTGAGCCCGCACCAATGATTCGCGCAGTGTCTCCCCGTGCACGATCAAGCGCGCCGCGCGGCGGTACGCCAGCTGCATGACACGCACCGGCGTCTTGCGGCTCTCCTTGTCACCGGAATGTGGCATCGGATCGTGCACCGTCACCACCAGCGGGATGCCACGCAGGGCGAAGAGCGTGGGGTTCAACCAGAGTTGCCCGTGTTGGAGGTGGATGACATCGGGGCGAAATCGGCGGATGGCGCGGTGGATCGCCCACACCGCACGCAATTGACCCACCGGTTGGCGCAGGCGGGCTCGCCGGAACGGTGCAAACGTCACGCCCGTTGGGGGTGCGGCACCGGCCACGAAGTCCTCGGGCACTACGAGCAGCACGTCAGCCGATGCGCCCAGCGCCGCCGCGAGCAACAGCGAATACTCCCGAAAGTCGTAGGACAAGTACGCCACACGGCGTCGGTCGACCATCCCGCGAGGGTAACCGTCGCCACCGGCTCGACGAACCGTTTGACGCGACCTGACTGCGGACGTTCACCACTTCCCACGCGATAGCGTCGGGCCATGGAGCCGGGCACGCGACGTACGCCCTCACCGCCAGCAGGTGCCCCAACCCTGTGCGGCACGCTGCGGGTCACCGGCAACCAGGACGCCGACACGCTGCTCAACACCGATCCGCTGGCCCTGCTCCTCGGCATGCTTCTCGACCAACAAGTACCCATGGAATGGGCTTTCCGGGCACCTCATGTGCTTCGCACACGTCTCGGGAAACTCGACGTCGCGGGCATCGTCGCGGCGGGCCCCGAAGCGCTCGAGGCGGCGTTTCGCTCCAAGCCTGCGCTGCACCGATTCCCGAACTCCATGGCAAAACGAGCGTACGCGATGTGCGAATTCTTGCTTGAGAACCACCCCGCAGGGCCGATGGAACTCTGGCGAGAGGTCGACAATGGCGAGGAGCTCTATGCACGAATCCGTGCGCTGCCGGGCTACGGCGACGAAAAGGCCAAGATCTTCCTCGCGTTGCTCGCCAAGCGATTCGGTGTGCGTCCCGATGGTTGGCAGCACTTCGCCGGCGCCTTCGCCGATGACACACCGCGGTCCGTCGCCGACATCGACAGCGCCGAGGCACTCGCGAGCGTGCGGGCGTGGAAGAAGCAGCAGAAGGCAAGTGGCAAGACCAAACAGGACTGACGCCCACCGACACCCCGACTCCCCCACCCGTCCTCGAGGATGAACCGAT
>JANMVY010000175.1:0-2252 GCA_031393535.1 Actinomycetes bacterium
CGCGAACAGGCGGCGCTCGGGGTCGGTGGGGCGCATGTAGATCTCGCCCACCTCGCCGTTGGGAACCGCTCGACCGTGGTCGTCGCGGATGCTGAGCTCGACGTCGACCGGTCGACCGGTGGCACCGCGATGGTCGACCCAATCGGCGCCGGTCATCATGATGAGGCCGAGCCGTTCGGTCGATCCGTAGCTGAACACGAACGACTGCGGCGCTATGAGCTCGAGCCAGCGATCGACCACCCATTCGGGGATCTTCGCCCCGCCGTAGAGCAACGTCTCGATCGACGCGAGGTTGGCTGCGGTGACCTCGGGCAGGCGGGCGATGCGTTGCAACATGGTCGGGACCATGACGGCGAAGGTCACGCGGTGGCGTTCGATCAGCTCGACGCAGCCGGCGGCGTCGAACGCCTCCATCACGATCACGCGGTCGTCGGCCAGCAACCGCGGCGCCACGAACGAGAACCCGTTGACGTGGGAGAGCGGCGACACGACCAGGACCACCCCGGCGTCGGCCCCCTTCACGATGGCGGTTTGGGTATCGTCGGCCAGCACACCGCGCACGGGCGTCACGATGAGTTTCGGTGTGCCCGTCGAACCCGATGACGCCCCGAGGTTGACGCACTCCGATACCTCATCGGGGAGCGCGCGGTGGTCGAGATCGGTTGTCGCGGCGAGGTCGGCCCGGGTCAAGACGGGGCACGTCGAGGAGTGCGTGTCGCTCACCACCACCGTTGGCCCGGCCATCGCCAGCAGGCGGTCCATCTCCCATTGCGGTTGATCAGCGCGCAGGGGCAGCAGGGTCGCGCCGAGCTTCCACACGGCGAGCGTCACGAAGATGTGCTCGACGCACGTGGGCAAGGCCAAGCACACGATCGCGTTCTTGACGACGCCGTGCGTCTGCAAAGCCCGGGCGATCTGATTGGCTCGCGTCTCGAGGGTGCACCATGTGACCGGGGTCTCGGTGCCATCGCGGTTCGCGATGATCAAGTCGGCGTCGTCGGGTCGCTGCGCCGCCATCTCGGTGAGTCGGCGGCCGAAGGAGACGACATCGGTCGGTGCGGTCATGTGTCGGGTTCACCTCGCACCGACTCGACGTTCGCGTTGGGTCTGTCGGAGACCGGCACCATTCTGGCATCGTGTGCGCCGCCGCGCCCGAAAGCACCTAGTAGCGCAGCACGGCCGCGATTCGGCCATGCGCGACAAGTTCACCGTCCGGGACGATGACTGCGTTTCCGCTGTGGCGAAGGACGGCTTCGATCGTCTCGTCGATGATGTCGTCGATCACATCTGGCGCCTCGCGGTCCTCGGCAGGTTCGAGGTGGTCACCGAGGATGCGCGCCGCCATCGCATAACCTTTCTCGACCACGAGCGTTTCGACTCGACCTTCGTTGGCCAGTGGCCAGATCTCGTCGATACCCCCGGCAGCACGGCGCGTCGATCGTGCATGTGCAAGCGCTTCGATCGCGCGATCGCTGTCGGCCCGCAGCCAGTCGGTGACCAAAGGCCAGACAGCGTTGTGCAAACTGGCCCAGCTGGTTCGGTCGTGATTGCCGGGAATGAAACCGATCATGTCAAGAAGACCAGGCGTGATACTTCGTCGGACGGTTCGGTCAACGCCGGCGACGACGGTAGGCAGTGGGTTCCGCGTGTTTTCTCGATGGAGGTTCTGCATGACGTCTCGGGTCCATGACGTCGCGCTCTCACCACTTCGGATCATGGGCCACGGATCCGTTCGTTCCTCAACGAGTTGGGAACGGTCGCCGATGAGAAGGCGTGTCCTCTGGTCGCTGATCGTGACGACGCGGTACCGCGCCGTGCGGTTCAGGTCTGCGACCAGGTCCCGAGTCGCGAACGTGTCATCGATGACGACCCGCTCGTCGACACTTCGGCCGAGGCGGATGGCAGCCGAGTAGTCCGGCGAGGCGAACAACGCGAGCGCCTGCGCGGACAGCTCGGCCGTCTGCTCGTCGATGAGTTCGTCGAGCCGGTCGCACAGCGCCGCCTTCGTCTCGTCGGACACATCGCCGTCGAGACGGAGCCCGGCGTGTTGGGCCAAACGACGTGCCGTGGCGACCTCACTCGAGCTCAGCACCATTCTGGGCGTGGTGTTCATCAGCAACGTGACGCTCGGATAGGAACGTTGGAGTTGGAGGTCAGCGAGCAGTGCTCGGTTCATGACGGGGTACCTTTCGTCGTGTGCAGGTCTAGAGCGACTTCGAGGTCGAGAGTCGGTTGCGCCGGCGCGGCCAGGC
>JANMVY010000194.1:0-4343 GCA_031393535.1 Actinomycetes bacterium
TCCTGCGTCTCGAAATCGACGGACACATAGCGCGCGTTCACGGGCTCGGCGACGCCACCCTCGCGCAACTGTCGACGCTTGGCCCCCTGCGTCTGGGGATGATCGACCTCGAACACCGTGAGCTGATGGGCGACATCGCCCCGCCGGAGCGCGAACGAGTCGTAGCCGGCACCGAGCACCACGTACTGGGCACCGCCCGTTGCCACGAACGCATCGACCTCGGCTTCGGTGAGCGCAGCGCGTGCCGTGACCGTCGACCGACTGGCGCGCGTGATGTCGGTACCGATCGCGGCGCGGTTCGCGGCCATCGCACGACGGCGTTCGTCGAGGAAGAACACTGCCCACTCGTCGCGGAAGATCTTGGGCTCGTCGTCGACGAGTAGGTGCGCCGCACGAAGCATGGCGGCGCCGGACGCGGTGGCCGAGGGGCCCGAACCATCCATCAACGCACCTGAGAAATGTGGCTCATGCGCGCCATCATCCCACGGTCTTGTCGGGCAGTCCTGCGAGGTGGGCCGTGTCGTTGTAGCGGCGCAGCAACCAGCGTGGCGCACGGCGCACGAACTCGGTGACCGACGTGTTGAGGGTCCACAGGTCGAACGGCGCCTGCATCCCCACGCCAAGGTAGGTGCGGAACATGACGTCGATGACGCCACCGTGACACACCACCATCACCGTGCCGCCCGCGAACCGTTCCTCGATGTGCGCGAACGCCGCCACCACACGATCGTGGAACTCGTTGAGCGACTCGCCGCCCGGCGCGAGTCGCCGGTCGGGGTGCGCCCGCAGATCGAACGCCTCGAATCGGTCCGCGAAGTCCGCGAAGGCGACACCGTCGGCATCGCCCGGGCGGTGCTCGACGAGCTCGGGGTCGCGCTCGGCGTGGTCGACGTCGAGCGCGGTACCGACGATCGCCGCGGTCTCGTAGGCCCGAGGCAGCGTCGATGTGACGAGGGCGTCGAGGTGCAACGGGCCTTCGCGGCGGAGTCGGTCGCGAAGTGCCTCGGACTGGCGTACCCCGAGGGGCGACAGTCCGGTGCAGGTTCGCTCGCCCCCGACCACTCGGTGCACCGTGACCTGAGATTCGCCGTGACGGACGAGGATCAGGCGGGTCGACGTCACAGTTCCACGTTACGCGCCCGCGACGCGCCCGACCGGGTCCGGCTTTCGCGCCGGGTGGGCGATGACTACACTCGCCGGAAAGTTTCGTTCTCCTGGGGGTGAGCGTTGGATCCGAAGATCCGGGCAAATGGGGTCGAGCGCTACTTCGGCGTGAAGAACGACCGTGTCCACGCGCTCGGGCCCCTCGATCTCGATATCCAACAGGGTGAGTTCGTGTGCCTCGTCGGCCCATCTGGTTGTGGCAAGTCAACGTTTCTGCGAATGGTCGCCGGCCTAATCAACCCGTCGGTCGGCACCGTCGAGATCGACGCCACCACCGATCAGCCCACCGCCATGGTGTTCCAGGATTACTCCATCTACCCATGGAAACGTGTGCTCGACAACGTGCGCTTCGGCCTCGACCTCGCGGGGGTGCCGAAGAAGGAGGGCAACGAGCGGGCCCGCAAGTACTTGGCGAAGCTAGGGCTCAGCGACCGTGAACGGTCATACCCGGCCACGTTGTCGGGTGGTATGAAGCAGCGCGTCGCCATCGCCCGCGCGCTCGCCGTCGAACCCGAGATCCTGCTCATGGACGAGCCGTTCGCCGCGCTCGACGCGCAAATGCGTCAGATCCTTCAAGAGGAGCTGCTCGCGTTGTGGCAGGCCGATCGCCGCACGGTGCTCTTCATCACGCACTCGCTCGACGAAGCGATACTGCTGGGTGACCGCGTGCTCGTGATGTCGTCGCGCCCGGGCAAGATCATCGCCTCGAAAACGGTGCCGTTCGAACGGCCCCGCAAGGGCGACATCCGCAGCTCCGCGGAGTTCGCCGCGCTCCAAGGTGAGCTCTGGGAGCTGCTGCGCCTCGAAGTCGAGGCCCACCTCGCCGACATCGGCTCGAAGTGATGGAGAAGCACATGGTTGCTCCCGGTTTGCAACTGCGAACCAAGGCGACGGCCTCGGCAGGTCAGGCCATGGGTCGCGGGACGATCCTGCGCGCGCCGCGAGGTCTCGACCGCGATCCGGTGGGTCACGCACGCAAGCGCAAGATCATCTACACGATCCTCGGCATCGCCGTGCCCGTTGGTCTGCTGCTGTTGTGGGAAGCCGCGGCCACGAACGAGTGGATCAACCCCAAGCTGTACCCGTCGCCCTCCGATTGCATGCGCCAGCTCACGCAGATGTTCGAGGATCGCGACTTCATGTTCGACCTGCGGCTCACGCTCAAGCGACTCGCGTGGGGTTGGTTGTGGGGCTGCCTGTTCGGCGTGGCCTTCGCCTACGTGCTCGGTATGTCGCGCGTCGTCCGCGCGGCCTTCGAGCCGATGTTCAACGCGTTCTACACCGTGCCCAAGATCGCGTTGCTCTCCCCGTTCCTCATCATTTTCGGCTTCAAGGACAAGCCGGTGATCATCCTCATCGCCGTCACTGTGTTCTTCTTCGCCTGGGTACCCACCCAGGCGTCGGTTATGACGGTGAGCGAGAGCTACCGCGAAGCCGCCCTGTCCTTCGGCGCCAACCCCTGGCAGATGTTCCGCCATGTGATCTGGCCGTCGACCCTGCCCGGTTTGTTCGTCACGCTGCGCGTCGCGGCCAGCGTCTCGGTACTTTCGGTGATCGGCATCGAGTTCGCGTACGCACCGCGAAGCCGCGGTCTCGGCTTTCAGATCAACAACGCCCGTCAGACTTTCGAACCGAAGATCGCCTACGCGGGCATCTTCGTCGCCGCGTTGATCGGCGTCGTCTTCCAAGCACTCGTCCGTCGGGTCGGCCGGCTGGTCGTGCGCTGGGAGAAAGAAGACCGCGGCGCACCTTCCGTCTGATCGACCGCGCGGTGGGCTTTGTCACGCCGCGCGCCCGAACGTTCTAGGCTTGCCACCGGACCGCCTCGCCGGTTGGCGACGCGGTTGTACCCAGCAGGAGGGGATTCACGTGAGGAAGTCATCATCGCGTTGGAAGGCGCTGTTCGCAGTTGTCCTCGCAACGTCACTGGTCGCCGCGGCATGCGGCGACGACGGCGGTAAAACCAAGGCCGCCACCGGTGCGACCGGCACCGGCTCGACCGCCAAGGCAACCGGTGCGACCGGCACCGGCTCGACCGGCACCGGCTCGACCGGCACCGCGAAGAAAGCGACCGTCGCCGGTTGCGAGAAGGGCTACACCGACCCGGCCGACCTGTCGCTCACCCGAACGGTTGCGCGTTGCACCAGTGGCAGCCCGGCACCCGTGCCGCTCGCCGCGAAGACCAAGATCGTCATCGCCACGAACTTCAAGCTCGAGTTCAACGCGCCGGTCTCGGTTGCGAACACCCTCGGCGAGTACGCGAAGGAGAACCTCGAGGTCGAGTTCGTGAACCTTTCGTTCTCCAACTCGCTCCCCCAGCTCGCCAACGGCCAGGTCGACCTCGCGGTCGGCGGCTTCGAGACGGCGTTGTTCAATGCCGGCAACACCGACCTCGGCATCAAGGTCATCGCGGGCAACTACTACCCGCCGAAGGCCTCGAACTACACCGTCGCCCAGACCGGTCTGTGGTGTCGTCGTGATTCCTTCACCACGCCCGCGAACCCGATCCTGAAGGAGATCGAGTCCAAGAAGTGGGGCACTGCGGCAGGTCGTGGCTCGTCGGCCGTGTACTACTCGGCCGCCGAGATCCAAAAACGGGTTCCCGACTTCTCGATCAAGAAGGTCGATGTCCAGACCATTCCCTCGACCGAGATCATCACGGCACTCAAGAACAAGGCGCTCGACTGCGGCATCCTCCTCGATCCTTTGTGGACCACGGTCAAGGACGACCCGGCCTTCTTCCAGGCGGCCACCCAGACACCGGGTGAGCCGCTCGGCCACATGGCGTTCGGCAAGAGCCTTCTCGTCGACAAGCCCGAGGTCGGTCAGGCGTTCCTGCGTGCCTACATCCGCACGATCAACACCTACTTCGCGGGCAACTACCACCAAGACGACAAGGTGATGGCCGAGATCCAGAAGTGGACCGGTGCCACCAACGAGGCGCAGGCCGTTCTCAAGGGCCTTGACTCGCTGACGTTCGACTGGGAGATCCGCAAGGACACCACAACGCGCATCCAGCAGTTGTTCATCGACCTCGGCGTGATCACCCAGTTCACGACACCGGTGGCCGAGAGCAAGATCGTCGATCGTACGGTCGCCGACAAGGTGCTCGCCATCAAGTAGAGCGCAGCGCGGCCGAGCCACACCGTGAGGCGGCCCGGTCGCGCGACGGTGATTCG
>JANMVY010000631.1:0-2930 GCA_031393535.1 Actinomycetes bacterium
CGAGACGCTCGCGCCGCGACACGTGGTGCCCGGCCACGGTCCGGTGTGCGGTGTCGACGGTGTTCGTGCCATGCGCGAGTACCTCGAGTTCGTGCAACGCGAGGCGGCGGCCCACTTCGCAGCCGGCCGAACGGTGCTCGACGCGTGCACGCACATCGAACTCGGCCCCTACGCGGCGTGGAACGAGCCGTTCCGCCTCGCAGCCAACGTGCACCGCATGTATCGCGAGTGCGCGGGCGCGCAATGGAGCGATCCGGTCGACGCCGCACAGGTGATGGCCGACGTGCGTGTGCTCAAGGAGCTTCTCGGGCCTTGATCGATCTCACCGCGTACGGCTGGGATGACGCGTGGGCCGCGTCGACCGATGTGAGCAACGAACGCCCGGGCCGCATCATCCGCGTCGATCGCGGTGAGTGCGACGTCGCGACCGCTGACGGGGTCGTACGTGCGATCTCCGATTCCACGCGATCGCAGGGCGACACCGCACCGGCCACGGGCGACTGGGTCGTGATCGAGCCAGGGCCCGACGACAAGCTCGTCGTCGCCCGTGTGTTGCCGCGTCGTCACACCCTCGCCCGACGCGACCCGTCCGAAGCGGTCGTCGACCAGGTCCTCGTGGCCAACGTCGACGTCGTCGCGTTCGTCCATGGTCTCGATCGGCCGTTGCCGCCCGGTCGGCTCGAACGGTTCCTGGTGCTCGCGTGGGACAGCGGCGCGCGACCGGTGGTCGTGCTCACCAAGGCCGATCGCACCGAGCTCTTCGAAGAAACACGCGCGGTGGTCGAGGCAACGGCACTCGACGTCGCCGTCATCGCCACCAGTCGTGTCGACGCGTACGGCCTCGACGAATTGCTGGCACTCGTCGCACCACGCACGACCTGCGCGTTGGTCGGGGCATCAGGCGCGGGGAAGTCGACACTCGTGAACCTGCTGGTCGGGCGCGAGCGTCAGGCGACCAAAGAGGTGCGTTCGCGCGATTCGAAGGGCCGCCACACCACGGTCGCCCGCGAGCTCATCCTCGTTCCCGGCGGGGGTGCCTTGATCGACACACCCGGCATCCGATCGGTCGGGGTGTGGGCCGACGAGGACGCGCTGCACCGCGTGTTCTCCGACGTCGATGATCTGGCACCGAACTGTCGGTTCGCGGACTGCGCGCACGACCGGGAGCCCGATTGTGCGGTGCGCGCCGCGGTACCCGCGCCGCGCCTGGCCCGCTATCGCGCGCTGCGCCAGGAGATCGACGAGATGTTCGCGCGGGAAGAAGAACGCGCCCGCCTCGATCGTCGCCATGGGGGACGCGGCCGCCCGCGGCGCTAGGTGGCCGTCGCGGTGGCGTCGTCGGCCTCGCGGGCCTTGAGGGTTCGCCGGTCGACCTTGTACGACGAGTTCATCGGGATCTCATCCGCAAGACGCAGGCGCTCGGGCAGCTTGTAGCGCGCGAGCTTGTCGTCGGCGAACGAGCGGAGCTCATCGAGCGTCGGTGGGTCGGCCGGGTCGCGCGGTACCACGACCGCGACGCCGATCTCACCCATCACCTCGTCGGGTCGGGGTATGAGCGCGATCTCGTGCACCTTCGGGTGCTCGCTCAGCACCGTCTCGACCTCGACGGGGTAGATCTTGTACCCGCCGCGAATGAACATCTCCTTTATGCGGCCCGCGACGCGGAAACATCCCCGGTCGTCCAACACGGCGAGGTCGCCCGAACGCAGCCAGCCACCGACGAGCGTGCGTTCGGTCTCGTCGGGGTTGTTGTAGTACTCGGCCATCATCGCCGGAGAGCGCAGCCACATCTCGCCCACCTCGCCTACGGGGAGCTCGTTGCCGTCGTCGTCGGCCACCTTGCACTCGACGTGCGCGCGCGGGCGACCGACCGTGTACAGGGCTTCTTCGTCGGGCGCGTCGAGCGCGGTTGCACAACCGATGCCCCCTGACTCGGTCGACGAGTACCGCACCGAGTACGCCGCACCGAAACGCTCGCGCGCCTCGATGATGAGACCGGGGCTCGACGGGCCCATGCCCGCGATGATCGCCTTCACACTCGAGAAGTCGTACTCCTCGAAGTTCGGTTGGCGCAGCATGAGCGCGACCTGTGACGGACCGGCATTGAGCGCGAGCATCTTGTAGCGGGCCGTGAACTCCATCACCGTGACGGCGCGCCACTTGTGCATGAGGTGCGTGGTCCCGCCGCCCGAGAGCAACCAGGGAATCTTGGTCATGCCGCCGACATGGGCCCATTGCGTGGCCGACAACGAATGCGACGAGCCCGAGTACCCCGCGCTGCCACTGTTGTCGAGCGTGAAGATGGCCCGCATCTGCTGCTCGCGGAACAACGCACCCTTCGGTAAGCCGGTCGAGCCCGAGGTGAACACGATCGCGACCTTGCGCTCGGCATCGACGGGCAGCGAAGGCGGGGCCTCGCCACGCACCCGCAGATCGTGCAGGATCTCGTCGACGTGTGTAGCGACGCCGACCTCGATGACCGCCGCATCGTCGGGGACTCCGTCGGCCAGCGCGCGGGTGGACAACACGAATCGTGGCCGCGCAGTGTCGAGGGCGCCTTTGCGTTCGCGCGTCGTGAGGAAGGGATTCACCCCTGCGGCGCACGCGCCGAGCTTGTCGAGCGCGGCGTACGCGACGACGTAGTCGATGTTCGACGGCATCGCGATGCCGACCACGTCGCCGTCTCGTACGCCCAGGCGGGCAAGCCCTACCGCCGTCTCGTCACTCAGCTGGTCGAGCTCGCGGTACGTGATTGGCCACCCGTCGGCGGACACGTACGCGACTCGATCACCGACCTCGCCACCCGTTGTTCGCAACACTTCGGCCAAGAGCACGGCTCACTCCTCGATGAAGGTGTTCTCGGCTTCGCCCGAGAGCACGTGCTTCATGACCTTGCCGGTGGCATTGCGCGGCAGCGGTTCGTGCCGCAC
>JANMVY010000265.1:0-1602 GCA_031393535.1 Actinomycetes bacterium
CGATGCAGGGGCGAGGACCACGTTCCAAGATCTCGGCCGCCCAGGGTATGCGGCTCTCGGCGTGAGCCCATCGGGTGCGGCAGACTGCTCCAGCTTCGGGCTCGCGAATCGCCTGGTCGGCAACGAACGCGACGCCGTCGCACTCGAGGTCGTTCTCGGTGGACTCGTGCTGCGCGCGTTGCGCACTGTGCGCATCGCGCTGACCGGTGCACCGCGCCCGGTGCTCGGCGGCGACCACGCCGTCGCGATGCACACTCCCATAGTCTTGCGTCGAGGCGAAGTGCTGCGCGTCGGACACGGTCAACGCGGCGTGTACACCTATGTCGCGGTGCACGGCGGTTTCGTCGCCGAGCAGACGCTGGGTTCCGCGTCGACCGATGTGCTCGGCGGCATCGGACCCGCGCCCCTCGCGGCTGGCGATCGTCTCATGATCGGCCCACGCACCGACCGAGCCCAGCCGGTCGACGTCGCACCCGTGCCCACGCCCCTCGATCCGGTCGAGCTGCGCGTTGTGCCCGGGCCACGCCGTGAGTGGTTCACCGGAGACGCCTTCGACGTGTTGTGTGCATCGACGTACACCGCGATGTCGGCCAGCAATCGCATCGCCTTGCGCCTGAACGGGCAACCCATTGCACGCCACGTCGAGCGCGAGCTCGACTCCGAAGGTCTGATCGTCGGAGCGGTGCAGATACCTCCCGACGGGATGCCCGTAGTGTTCGGCGCCGACCATCCGACCACCGGTGGATATCCCGTGCTCGCAGTGGTCATCGGGCGCGACCTGGGTTTCGCCGCGCAGGCCCGACCCGGCGCGGCGGTGCGATTCCGGCGCGCTCGTTCGCGTTGACGCTCGACCGGATCACCCGCGAGTGAGCAGTTGGACTCATTTTTCCGCAGAGTGGTCAAGCACGACTCAGCGCATGTCGATGGTGCACAGTGGATACGACGGCGCCCACCAAAGGGGCGGCTGAACTCGAGACCGGCACCTGGGCGGGGCGGCCGCTGATCGCGTTCGGCCTGCGCTCGGCAACAGTGGTGGTACCGCTCGGCGCGAGCTGGGTGGCGACCCGACTCGCGGCACCCGCCTTCTGGCACCCGGCCCACATGGTCGGCGCGCTCGTCTGGATCGCGCAGCTGATCGTTGTCGGCAGTGCGGCGGCTCTACTCGCAGGGCGCGCGTCGCGGCGGCTGCTCCCCCTGGCTGCGCTGTACAAGCTCTCGATCGCCTTCCCCGATCGCGCGCCGTCGCGCTTTCGCATCGCGCTACGCAGCGGCAACGTGAAGCGCATGCAGGCCCAGTTCGACGACGTGCGCGCCAACGGCTTCGGCGCGGACCAGAACGAAACCATCGTGCGCATCCTCGAGCTCGTCGAGACCTTGAGCCGCCACGAACGCCTCACGCGCGGCCACACCGATCGGGTGCGCGCGTACACCGACCTCATCGCGGAGGAGCTCGGCATCGATCCCGACGAGCGGGACAAGCTGCGCTGGGCGTCGATGCTGCACGACATCGGCAAGCTCGCGGTACCGGCTGAGATCTTGAACAACCCGGGCCGACCCACCGAGGAGGAGTGGGCGATCCTCGCCAGCCACCCGGTGATCGGC
>JANMVY010000268.1:0-2883 GCA_031393535.1 Actinomycetes bacterium
GCACCTCGTCGAGCGCCTGCGGGCTGCGGGCGCGGCCTACTTCCAGTTCGACGAGCCGCTGCTCGTGACCGACCTCGACCAGCGGGCCATCGACGCGTATCGACGGGCCTATGCAAGCCTGCGCGACGCGGCCGGTGACGCCGAGATCACCCTGGTCACCTACTTCGGGCCCCTGGGTGACAACACGGAGCTGGCGACGTCACTACCGGTTGACGTCTTGCACCTCCACCTGGTCCGCGGCCGGGGCCAGCTCGACGCGGTGATCGCGGCACGGTCCGACACTCTGGCCCTTTCGCTCGGCCTGGTCGACGGTCGGAACCTCGGGCGGTCCGACCTCGAAGCGCTGGTCCCAGTCGTGGCCGACGTCATCGATCGGCTTGGGGTCGACGCCGTGCAGCTGGCGCCGTTGTGCTCGTTGCTGCACCTGTCGGTCGACCTTTCGGCCGAGGCTGCCCTCGACGCCGAGATCGTCGCGTGGCTGGCCTTCGCCACCGAACGTCTCGACGAGATCCGTGTCCTTGGTCGTGTCGCTGACGGTGACGAAGCATCGGTCGCCGCCGAGCTGGAAGCCAACCGTCTGGCAGCCGCCGCCCGCCGCCGCTCCCCACGGGTGCATCGCCGCGACGTGGCTGAACGTCTGGCCTCCATCACCCCCGCGATGGGATACAGATCCTCGCCGTACTCGAAACGTCGCCCGCTCCAGGCGGAGGCGCTCGGCTTGCCGGCCCTCCCAACGACCACTATCGGGTCCTTCCCCCAGACCAGGCAATCCGCGAGGTCCGCAAGCAGTTCCGACGGCCCGAGATAGGCAACGACGCCTACTCGGCCGCGTTGCGTAACGAAATCGAGGCCTGCATCCGCGAGCAGGAGGAGCTGGGTCTCGACGTGTTGGTCCACGGCGAGTTCGAGCGAACCGACATGGTGGAGTACTTCGGCGAGCAGCTCGACGGTTTCTTCACCACCGCCAACGGTTGGGTGCAGAGCTACGGGTCGAGGTGCGTGAAACCTCGGGTGCTCTACGGCGACGTCGTGCGTCGAGAGCCGATGACCGTCGAGTGGGCCAGCTTCGCCGCCGGACTAACCGACCGTCCCGTGAAGGGCATGCTCACCGGGCCGGTCACCATGCTGCAGTGGGCTGCCGCTCCGTCGTGTCGACCAGGAGGCCTACTGGCATGGGCCACCGAGGCGTTCCGACTGGCCACCTCATCGGTCCCCGACCAGATCCAGATCCACACCCACATGTGCTACGCCGAGTTCGGCGAGATCATCGGTGCCATCGTCGATCTCGACGCCGACGTCATCTCCATGGAGGCGTCCCGCTCGCAGATGGAGTTGCTCGACGGCTTCGCCAGCCGCGGCTACCCGAACGAGATCGGCCCCGGCATCTGGGACATTCACTCGCCCCGGGTGCCCGGTGACGCGGAGCTCGACGATCTCCTCGCCCGGGCCGTGGAAGCATTCGGAGCGGACCGGCTATGGGTAAATCCGACTGCGGGCTCAAGACCCGCGGGTGGGACGAGACACGCGAAGCACTCGCCGGCATGGTGAGGGCCGCCGCGCGGGCCCGCGATCGCCTGGCCACAGGGCACCGATGAGCGACGCCGGCATGGACAACGGCGACCGCTCGACGATGCTGATCCCGCGCGACGCTTTCCGGGGCGTACGCCGGTTCGACGAGTTCCAGCACGGTCTCGGGATCGCCCGCAACCTCCCCACCGACCGCCTCAACAAGCTTGTCGACGGCTCCCCGCCGGTGAGCCTCCTGCACGATCGCTGCCCGCCTGAACGGAGAACCATGGACACCGCCCGCCTTCTCTCCGCTTCGCTCGCCGACCACTTGACGACCACGCTGCGCGAATGGAAGCGTCGGGATTGGGGCGAGGGCGGCTCCGAGCTCGCGTGGTGGTGCACCGACGCGCCCGACGCGTTCATCGGCGGCGAGACGGTGCTCTCGTCGATAAACCTGGAGATCGTGGCCATGATCGGCCAGGCCGCGCACGGTCTCCTGCTGACCGCCGTCGCCGAGCGGGCGGCTCCGCCACTGCCGCACCCCGCCAATCCCGTCTCGGTACCACCGCCCTACCGGCGCGCGGGCTAACCCGTTGCCCGCTGCCCTCCGCTTGTCGGTCAGGGCTCGTCGATGACCACATCGAGGCAGGCGTGCGCGGCTCGGAGGGATGCCTCGACGGTTGCGGGGTCGTCGCCTCGGGCGAACACGAAGCCGAGGTAGCGGTCGCCTTCGGGCAGGGTCCGCACCGGGCGGCCGGCGAGGACGGTGATCTCCACCCCGGCCACGCCCGGGACCGCCGCCGCCGCCTCGACACCGTCGACCCGCCGGAGAGTGCCACTGCGGGGGATCGGCACCATGAGGACGCCGGCCGCCGCAACCTCCCGACCGAGGTCGTCGAGCGGGAGGTCGAGGGCGTGGCGGAGGATGACCTCCTCAAGGCTGATCCCGGCACCGAAGCGGAGCGTCCGGGCGCAGAGGCCGCCGATGGAACGAGCAGCTACCTCAAGCACCACGACCTCGCCCGCGGGGGTGATGCGGGCCTCTGCATGTATCGGCCCTTCGACGAGGCCGATGGCGGCGGCCGCCCGGGCGACGGTGTCGTGCAGGTGGACGAGCACCGACGCGGGGTGGCGCGACGGGGTGACGTAGATCGTCTCCTCGAAGTACGGGCCGTCGAGCGGGTCGGGCTTGTCGAAGGTGGCGAGCACGTGGAGCCGGCCGCCTCGCAGGAGCGCCTCGACCGCCACCTCGACCCCGGCGACGAACGCTTCGACCACCACAGGCGCATCGGGGGGCGAGCCTGCGTCGGCGGCGATGGCGCGCACACGCTCGACGGCGGCGACCGCGTCGGCTGCGGTGTCGGCCCGGATCAC
>JANMVY010000275.1:0-12211 GCA_031393535.1 Actinomycetes bacterium
CGGCATGCGCATGAGGCTCATGCCCTTGGTGCGCATGTTGAGCACGGTCGTGATCAGGTTGATGGCACCGACCAGCGACGCAATGCCGGTGATCTGCAAGCCGAGGGCGTAGAAGTCCATGCCGTGTCCGGGCGAGTACGCAACTCCGGTGTTCGGCGCGTACCCGAACCAGCCACCGTCAGCACCGCCGCCGAACAGCCACGACGAGTTCAAGAACAGGCCGCCGGCAAGGAAGCACCAGAAGCTGAAGGCGTTGAGCCGCGGGAATGCGACGTCGCGCGCGCCCACTTGTAGTGGGATGAAGTAGTTCGAGAACGCCGCGCCAATCGGCATCGCCACGAGAAAGATCATCGTGACACCGTGCATCGTGTAGATCTGGTTGTAGGTCGCGGCGGATAGCAGCGCTCCGTCGGGGCGAGCCAGCTGGATACGGATCAGCAGCGCTTCGATTCCACCGACGAGGAAGAAGATAAGCCCGGCTGCGCCATACATGATGCCGATCTTCTTGTGATCGACGGTGGTGACCCACGACCGCCAGCCGGTCGTCGCCTTAGGTCGGGCGAAGACACCGAGCGGCGAGCGCGGCTCGACCACGCGGCCGGTGCCGATCGCAAGGGGCTGTTCGAGGATCACCATCAGAGACCACTCCCGGAACGGGCGACGGATGGACGGGCGCACATTGCGCACGGTGTGGATGAAAACATCATTCGACCTCGGTCTTCGCGATGATCTCGATCGAGGGCTTGTCGCCCAGACTGAGCAGGTACTCGACGAGGTCGTTGATCTGCGGTTCGCTCAGCTGGAGGTTCGGCATGCCGCGATTGCCCACCGCGTAGGCGTCCTTTTCCTTCGGCGGGTTGCGCAACCATGCCTCGAGCTGCGCGCGATCCACCGTGCCGTCGGCGTTGTAGAGATTGAATATGCCGCCGGCGTAGGTGGTCCGCGATGCAAAGTGCGTCAGGTTCGGCGCTGCGTTGGACACCTGTTGCGCCTTCCCGAGATAAATATCGTCGTTGATCCCGTTGGCCAGATGGCACCGGGTGCACTGGCCACGAAAGATCACCATTCCGCGGTCCGCAGCCGCGGCGGTCGGTTCGGGCACGACCTGGCTGGGGTTGGTTTTTGCACTGAAGGTGCCCTTGGTGATCGCCTTTTGCTGATCGAGCCACTTCTGGCCTTCCGCGGTCGGCGCAGTCTCGGGTGCCTTTTGCTGGGCCCACCAGGCGTCGAAATCGGTGGGGGCCATCGCGACCACCTGCATGCGCATGCGTGAGTGCGAAAGGCCGCAGAACTCGGTGCATTGTCCGAAGTAGACCCCGGGCGTGTCGGCTTCGACCTTCCACGGTTGGATCCGGCCCGGCACCGCATCGCGCTTGCCGTTCAGCGCAGGGATCCAGTGCGAGTGGATCACGTCTCGCGAGGTGATGTACAGGTCGATCTCGCGATCGGCCGGAATCACCATCTGCGTGGCCGTGACGATGGTCGGGGTCTTTTCGGTCTTGTTCTTGTGGTTCTGGATCTCGTCGACGCGGATGTCGATGCCCGGGTCGTAGTCCTTGGCCGGGTCGAAGCCGTTCTCGTAGTAGCGGTACTCCCACCACCATTGCTGGCCGACCACCACAACCGACAGGGCTTGGTCCTTGTGGTAGCGGTTGAGCGTCTGCAAGCCGGCCACCGTGAACACCGCGACCACCGCGAGGATGGCCGCAGGTACCACGGTCCAGCCGATCTCGAGCTTGGTGTTGCCGTGCACCTGCTCGGGGAATTCGCCTTCGACGTATTCTTTCACGCCGAACTTGCGGATCATTACGAGCGTGCCACCGAGCACGAGCACCAACACGACGCCGGCCACGATGAACACCGGGTTAATGAGGTTGGCGATGTCGCGCGCACTCTTGCCTTTTGGCTCGAGCGTCGTGAGCTCAGCACCTTTGGCGCACGAGGACAGCACCAGCGACACCACGAGGGCGCCGGCCGGAGCAAGCCGACGACGCAGTGGGCGAACATCCGTTGATTGCCCAGATGCCGCGCGCGGCGAACGAACCTGCTTCACGGTCATTTCCCTCCAGCCGGCTGTTCGGTGCCGCCGGGTTCGTGGTGGAACTCTCGTTCGCCGATAGCCGCGGCGGTTATACCAGCGGCGATGAACGCCAGCCCGCCGACCAGCACGATGCCGGCCACGATGTTCTTCGAGACACGGGGCCGGAGCGCGATGAGCACCGCCACCCCGAGCACGACCGTGGCGATGACGCCCGCCACCCACACCGCACCGATACGACTGCTCGACAGCAGCACCCGCGACGCACCAAGTGGCACGCCCACGATTGCGAGCGCCGCAACGACCGGAAGTTCGATCGGCTGCATCACCCGGTTCCGAAGCTCGCGATTCGCGACCGGATCGCCCGTGGCGCGATCGGCCCAGGCTTGCATGGTCCACTCGATGGCGACGATGGCCACAACGCCCAGGCCGGCAACGAAGATTCCGTTCGACAAGACCAGCCCGAGGAGCACGGCGGCCACACCGAACATGGCGACAATCGGCCAATAGCTCGGTTGGGTCGGGCGTTGCGCGGGCACGTGGTCGACTCCGAGCAACTGCGCCGCGGCTCGTGGATCGGCATCGCGAAAGGCGACGAGCACGAGCCCGAGGAACCCGCACGCAGCGGCAACGCCGACGAGGATCAGATAGCCGCTCTGGTTGCCGACCGCACCCTTCCATCCGAGCGAGATCGGGCCCGTGTTGTTGCCGCCGGTGGTGTACCCGAAGGTGACCGCGGCAACGAGTGCCCCGAGGCACATCCCGAAATAGAGCTTGAAACCGGTAGTGAGCATGAAGGCGTCCTACTTCGCGACGTAGATGCCGAAATAGATGAGCGTGTACACCGCGACCGTGGCGTACCAGAACATGGAAGCGGCCACCACCCCGTCGGCCTGGCGGCTCGAGTACTGACCGGCGAGCGCCCGGAAGGCCATCAGGCCGAGGAACAGGACCCCGGCGGACACCATCACGAGGTGGGCGCCGGTGATGGTGAAGATCAAGAGCGCCTGGAGGCTGGCGTTCTTGCCCACGATCGTGAGGCCCATGCTCTTGTAGTAAAAGACCGTCTGGTTGATGACCGCGAGACCGAAGAGCGCAGTGAGCCCCAGGCCCAAGTACGCCCGGGGCCGGTCGTCGCGGCGGATGGAGTAGACGCCCCAGGCCATCGTGATGGCCGACATCACCATCGTCGCGAACATCATGCCGCCCGGAACGAGCGAGATCGTGCCCTTCGGGATCCACGCGGTGCTCCGCGACTGCGGAGACGCGGCCTTGATCACCGAAGTGCGCTCGGTGAAGTAGAGCCCGAACAGACCGATGAAGACCATCACCGACGCGACCGTGGCAAAGGCGGTGCCCACGAGCAGGGTTCGAGGACGAGGCATCTCGGCCGGTGCGGGCGCCGCCGCAGGCTGTTCGATGAGGGTGGCCATCAGGCGGCACCTCCGTTCTCCGCAAGATCGAGCAGGGGCCGTTCGGAACGCACCGTGGGCAGGGCCTCACGGAAATTGCCGACCGGGGGCGGCGAACCCGACGCCCATTCGAGCGTGTGGCCGTGCCACGGGTCGGGCGGCGCGGACCCGCCGCGCGGAGCGAACGTGCGGACAACGCCAGCAAGGACAACGAGCAAGCCCAGGGCGAAAAGGCCGTACCCGACGAGTGCGACGGCGTCCATCGCCTCGGCGGTGCTGCGCACGGGGGAGGTGACGAGTCCCGTCGGCTGGTCGAAGAACCCGGCGATGACCTCGGCGCCGCCGGCGAGCACCGCACCTCCGAGGAGGGGCAGCACAGCCAGGCGAGCCAGGCCCTCGGGTACTGCACGTCCGGTCAGTTTCGACGACCAGTACACGATGCCGCCGACACCGATCATCACACTGCTCAACAGCACGACGGCCATCTGCCCGTCGATCGCGGAGGTTCCACGGAGTTCGAGCGGTTTCAGCACATTGAGCATGCCTGCGACGACGCCGCCGAGCAGCGCTATCGCCCCGAACAACGCAAGCCCGAAGGCCCCGATCGGGCCGGTGCTGTTCGGCATGCCCTGGCGCAAGGTGTCGGCCCACGCTCCGAAGAGTGCGAGCGCGGGAACCACAATTACGAATCCGACGGCGATAAACACGAACTTGTCAGTGGTGTTCGGCGCCGACGCGAACGAACCGACAGCCAGGAGCCCAAAGACCGCGATCGATCCGAGCACGACGTCGTAGAGGCGCTGGCGCACTCGCGCCGCGACCGGGATGATGTCGGTGACGATGCCCAGCGCCGGGATGGCAAACGCGTAGACCGTGGGTTGGCCGAACACCCACCGGACCTGGTCGTACAGGGCATTCTCGGCCCCGTACAGGGTCTGGCTGTGGGTGTAATCGACATACGCGAGCACGATGCGCCCGAACAGCACGGGCAGGGTGAGGAACCACACCGACGCGGCGACGAGCATCGACCACGAGAAGGCAGGCACTCGTCTGAGGGTCATCCCCGGTGTTCGCAGGGCGATGACCGTGGTAGCGACGCACACTGCGGCGAGAAGTAGGGAGACCACGAGAAGCCCGAGCCCGAGCAGGGTCAGCGCCACCCCGTCGGTCTTGGTACCACCGGTGAGACCGGGGGCCTCGCCGAGACCACCGTCGGCCGCGAACCCACCGATGAGCAACCCGGCGCCGAGAAGCCAGGTCCAGAACGCGGCTGCCGCAGCACGCGGGAATGCGATCGCCGGCGAGCCGACCTGCAACGGCACGATCGCCGTGGCGAGCCCGATGAAGAGGGGAAGCACCCCGCAGAACACGAGACCGAGGCGGAACGCAACGAAGGTCTGCCAGGTCGAGGTGACACCGCCGAAAAGATCGACTGATGTGGTGTCGAGCTTTTCCGCCCCCGACAAGACACCGAGCACACCGACACCCCCCAGGAAGACCACACTGCACAACACATACAACCGCCCGAGGGTGGTGTGATCGCCCGTTGTGACGAGCTCGTACAGGCCCCGCGGCTGCACGGCTGTCGTGACGGACGGGGCGGTAGTCGGGGCCGCGACGTCTGACTCGGTGATCGTCATGAGTGAACTGGACCTCTGGCGTTGTGTGCTCGGGAGGAGCCGCGTGGAGCCGGGCCTCGGCCCGAGGCACCCGATCGTAGGTGGCGACGGGCGGACACTGGCGAACCGTGCCCTCGCCGGACTCTACACAGCTCACCCAAGCGCTTCGAGTTGGGCGAGCAGCGCATGGCAGTGCGGGTCACCACCCACTCCTGACGAGTTGATCGACGGCGATCGCTGCGAACAACACGGTCACGTACGTGATCGAGTAGCCGAAGAGTGCCATGGCCTTTGCCGGGGTCGGAGTGCGGAGCACACCCACCGCCATCGCAGTGAAAATGGCGCCGAGCACGAGCGCGGTCACCACGTACAACCACCCCATGCCGGCCACCGGAGCGAAGACCAACGTCAGGCCCCACAGCACCACTGTGTAGACGAGCATCCGCGCCGCGGTCGCACGCAGGCTCGCCACCACGGGCAGCATCGGCACGTCCGCGGCTGCGTAATCCTCGCGGTAGCGGATTGCGAGGGCCCAGAAGTGCGGGGGGGTCCACACGAAGATGACTGCGAACAACACGACCGGCGCCCACGCAAGGCTGTTGGTGACCGCCGCCCAACCAATGAGGACGGGTGCTGCGCCCGCCGCGCCGCCCACAACGATGTTGCTCGTCGAGGTGCGCTTCAGCCAGAGCGTGTAGACGAATACGTAGAAAAGACACGCCGCCACGGCGAGTGCCGCCGACAGCAGGTTCACAAAACCCCAGAGCCACACGAAGGCGGCGGTTTCGATCGCCAAGGCGAAGATCAACGCGTTGCGCGGCTCGATGATGCCGGTGACGAGCGGGCGGTTCTGCGTGCGCTTCATCAACGAGTCGATGTCGCGATCGACGTACATGTTGATGGCGTTCGCGCCACCCGCGGCCAGCGTGCCGCCGAACACCGTCGCCACCATCAGCCACAGCGACGGAAGGCCTTTTTCGGCGAGCACCATCGTCGGCACGGTCGTGACCAACAGCAGCTCGATGATGCGTGGCTTCGTGAGCGCGATGTAAGCCCCGATGCGCCGTTTCAGACTGGGCGGGGCAGGCGAGAGCACAGCGATACGTTAGGGCTGGGACCGAATGGTCGCCAAGACCGGAACCCCCGCGACCCTGGTATGTCGCCGCCGCCCCGCGGGCCGTAGATTGGGCTCGATGTTCGTCCGCCGTGGCCTGACGCCCGAGGCCTACCGCCGCATCACGGCGCTTGCGCTCGTGGCGCTGGCCGTTATCATCGTCACCGGCGCGGCCGTGCGGCTCACGGGCTCGGGGCTCGGTTGCACCGATTGGCCAAACTGCAGTCAGGGCCAGTTCGTCGCTCAGGTCGAGTACCACCAGATGATCGAGTTCGTGAACCGTGTTTTCACCGGCGTCGTGTCGGTGGCGGTGATCCTCGCAGTGACCGGCTCGCTTCGGCGCACTCCTCGTCGCGTCGACCTCACCTGGTGGTCGTTCGGCCTGGTCGGCGGAGTCGTCGGCCAGATCGTGCTCGGAGCGCTCGTCGTGTTGTTCGAGCTTTCGCCGTGGCTCGTGATCGGACACTTCGTCCTGTCGATGACGCTCGTGTGGAACGCCGTGGTCCTGCACCATCGAGCGGCGCTGGCGACGAGCGCCGACGGCCATGCGCTGACCGGCCGCCATGTGGTGGCTCCGCGGCACCGCGCGCTCGCTCGGATCTGGTTCCTCCTGTCGATCGCAGTCATCGGCACCGGCACGATCGTCACCGGATCAGGTCCGCACGGCGGCGATGAACGAGTGGAGCGTCTCCCTGTCCTGTTCAAGAACGCCGCTCGGGTGCACGGCTCAACGGTGATGATTTTCTTGGTGCTCACCCTCGTGCTGATCCACCGGCTGCGAGCGGCGACCGTGAACCGGCACGTCCAGCGCGCGCTGTGGCAGGTGCTCGGTGTGCTCGCCGCGCAGGCGACGATCGGCTACGTGCAGTACTTCACGAAGGTGCCCGTCGTGCTCGTCGGGTTTCACATTGCGGGTGCCACGTTGCTCTGGATCTCGGTCGTGCGGTTCATGCTCTCGACACGCGAAACGTCGACAGCCGCTCGCATCGCGTCGACTCGCGTGGGTGTGGTCGTATGAGCGGATCACCGCAGTCCACCACGTCGCCGGTCGAGGTCGACGATCCCGAGGTCGGGTCGGTCCCCCGGTCCGACGTTCCGTGGATCGTCCTCGTGTGGAACGACCCCATCAACCTCATGTCCTATGTCACGCTGGTCCTCCAGAAGGTTTTCGGTTACGGCAAGGAAACGGCCACGGCGTTGATGCTCGACGTGCACCACAAGGGTCGCGCGGTGGTATCGACCGGCGGCCGCGAGAAGGCCGAACTCGACGTCTACCGCCTGCACGAGCACGGCCTCTGGGCCACCATGCAACAGGACCGCTGACATGGCCCCCCGTATCCGCCGTCACCGTCGAGGTCACGTGGTGATCGAGCTCGACGACCACGAGCGCCGCATTCTGACCGACCTGGTCGACCAACTCCGCACGTTGTTGATGAGCGGCACCGAACCTTCACTGCGTCG
Source organism: Actinomycetes bacterium (assembly GCA_031393535.1). Taxonomy (GTDB): domain Bacteria; phylum Actinomycetota; class Acidimicrobiia; order Acidimicrobiales; family WLNW01; genus WLNW01. The sequence goes on from JANMVY010000275.1 coordinate 7,645, forward strand.
CCTGTTCCCGATCGCATACCCCGACGATGACACGCACGAGCGCGAATACCAGTCGCTCGTACACGGGAATCTGCTCGAGCACCGGCTCGCCACCCTCGAGGTGTTCGAGGGATCACTGCACCAGACCTCGATCAACGTCGAACAGGCCGAGTCGTGGATGGGAGCCATCAACGACCTCCGGCTCGTGCTCGGCACCCTGCTCGACGTGAGCGAGGACGATGGAGCATTCGACCCCGAGGCCGAGAGCGCGTTCAGTCACGCGGTGTACCACTTCCTCGGAGCCTTGCTCGAACAGGTGGTCGAGGTGTTGTTCACGACGCTCCCTCCACCGACTGGCTGAGCCGCCAATCGGCTTGCGCAACTTCGCACACATGCTGCTATCTTGACCGAGCCCTCCCGGCCCGAGCCCCCATCGTCCAGTGGCCCAGGACGCCGCCCTTTCAAGGCGGTAACACGGGTTCGAATCCCGTTGGGGGTACGGAACAGCCAGGTCCCGTGGTGCAGTTTGGAGTGCACGCCGCCCTGTCAAGGCGGAGGCCGCGGGTTCAAATCCCGTCGGGACCGCAAACGAGTTCTGCCGAGCCCCGCTCGGTGTCTCGGTCGGGTAGCTCAGTAGGCAGAGCGACCGCCTGAAAAGCGGTAGGTCACCGGATCGACGCCGGTCCCGACCACCATCGTCGCCGGCGAACCTCGCGTGTCACCACCTGAGGAGCGCCCGCAGGTCGCCAACGAGACGTGGGGTCGTCCTGGGTCGCGACCGACCGCTCAGCGGGTGGCGCGCTCCGCTCGTTGTGCGCGTGTGACACCTTCGTCGAGCGCCGCTTGAGCGACGGCCTGTGCGACCGCGAACGGTACGTCGCGGTCGAACACCGAGGGAATCACATGGCTCGGCGACAGCTGGTCGTCGCGCACCGCCTTGGCGATCGCCGTGGCCGCCGCGATCTTCATGCTCTCGGTGATGTCGTACGCCCCCACGTCGAGCGCGCCACGGTAGATGCCGGGGAAGGCGAGCACGTTGTTGATCTGGTTCGGGTAGTCACTGCGTCCGGTGGCCATGACCGCAGCGAGGCCGTCGCAGTCCTCGGGCCGGATCTCGGGATCAGGGTTGGCCATCGCGAAGACGATCGGATCCTTCGCCATGCGGCGCACGTCGGACGCCGTGATGAGGTTGGGGCCGCTGACCCCGATGAACACGTCGGCACCGGGCAGAACGTCCGACAACGAGCCCGACATGCGCTCAGGGTTCGTGTGGCGTGCGAACCACTCCTTCGCGAAGTTGAGGTTGTCGCGACCCTCGAAAATCGCTCCCTGGCGATCGGTGCCGATGATGTGCGTGACACCCGCACCCATGAAGATCTTGCCGCAGGCCATGCCGGCCGCACCGATGCCCGCGATGACAACGCGGATCTCGTCCATGCGCTTGCCGACGATTTTCAGCGCGTTCTCGAGCGCGGCGAGGGCGACCACCGCGGTGCCGTGCTGATCGTCATGGAAGATCGGGATGTCCACGCGCTTCTTCAGCTCGTCTTCGATGTAGAAGCAGTTGGGTGCCGCGATGTCTTCGAGGTTGACACCACCGAAGGTGGGGGCCAGGCGCACGACGGTCTCGATGATCGCGTCGGGATCTTTCGTGTCGAGGCAGATCGGGAACGCGTCGACGCCGCCGAACTCCTTGAACAAGAGCGCTTTGCCCTCCATCACCGGCATGGCTCCCAGTGGCCCGATGTCGCCGAGACCCAGCACCGCGGTGCCGTCGCTCACGATCGCGACCGTGTTCTTGCGGATCGTGTACTTGTAGGACAGCTCGGGATTGTCGTGGATGGCCATGCACACGCGGGCGACACCTGGCGTGTAGGCCATCGACAAGTCGTCGCGGTCACGGGTGGGCGCGAGCGGCAGCACTTCGATCTTGCCGCCCTCGTGCATGCGGAACGTGCGGTCGTAGGCGTCGAGCACCACAACGCCGACCACCGCGCGGGCCGTGTCGACGACCTTCCGCGCGTGAGCCTCGTCGCGACAATGGACCACGACGTTCTCGAGCACGGCCGGACCCTTCGCCTCGAAACCGCTGACCGCCGCGATGTTGCCACCTGCGTGCCCGATTTCGACCGCCAGACGACCGAGGGTGCCCGGCACGTTGTCGAGCTGCACAAAAAGGTTGACCGAGAACGCCGCCGTGGGGATTGCCATGGCGCGAACGTATCGGGAAGGGCCACCGGCCGCGAAATCCACGACCGAGTTCATGCGCCGCGACCGGCCCAGCCCGGTCCGACGGCCATGTTCGCGGTCAACCGCGGACGTGCACCGTGCCGGTGCCGCGAACGACCTCGCCCACGACGCGCGCGGCATGGCCGTGCGACGCGAGCACCTCAACCGCGCCGGTTACGGCTTCGGGCGGGACCACCAGGATCATCCCGATGCCACAGTTGAACACGCGGAACATCTCGTCACGGTCGATCGAACCGAGTCGCGCGAGCTCGCCGAAAATTCGCGGCGCCTCCCAAGTTTCGGCATCGACCACGGCGTCGACCTCGCCAGGAATCACCCGTGCGAGGTTCCCGGGGATACCGCCTCCGGTGATGTGGGCAACCCCGTGCACCTCGACCGCGCGCATCGCGGCGAGCACCGCCGGCGCATAAATGACCGAAGGCTCGAGGAGCTCGTCACCGAGTGACCGGTCAGCACCGGGCCACGCTGGATCGCGAACATCGGCTCCGGCCACCTCGAAGAGCACGCGTCGGGCGAGCGAGAACCCGTTGCTGCGCAGGTTCGGTGACGGCAGCCCGATCAGCACATCGCCCGGTGTCACCGTGCGGCCGGTCACGAGCGCGTCGCGCTCGGCCACACCGACCGCGAAACCGACGAGGTCGAACTCGCCTTCAGCCATGACCCCGGGGTGTTCGGCCATCTCGCCACCGATCAGTGCGCAACCCGCTTTGCGACACCCGGCGGCGATACCGCTGACCAGCGCTTCGATCTGGTCGGGGTCGAGACGGCCGATGGAGATGTAGTCGAGGAAGAACAACGGCTGCGCGGCCTGGCACACGAGATCGTCGACGCACATCGCGACGAGATCGAGACCGATCGTGTCGTACCGCTGCATCTGCACTGCGATCAGGGCCTTGGTGCCGACGCCATCGGTGCTCGACACCAGCACCGGGTGCGCGTAGCCGAGCGACGCGATGTCGAAGAGCCCCCCGAACCCACCGATGTCGCCGATGACCTCGGGTCGGTAGGTGGAGCGCACCAGCGGCTTGATGCGCTGCACGGCGGCGTCGCCCGCCGCGATCGACACGCCCGCGCCGGCGTAGGACTCGCCCATGTCACTGCTCCACTGGGGCAAGCGCGCTGAACAACGTGTCGGCCGTGGCCGAGGGCACGACCACCACGGGGAGCTCGGACGACCGGCGCAGCGCCACCGGGATCGCCACCGGGTAATTGCCGGTCAGGCATGCGTCGCAGAAACCCGCACCCACGGCACCCGTTGCGTCGACAAGTCGATCGAGTTGGAGATAGGCGAGCGAGTCCACGTTCAGGTACTCGCGGATCTCGTCGACAGTGAGATCGGCCGCCAGGAGCTCGCCCCGCGTACCGGTGTCCATGCCGTAGTGACAAGGCCAGCGGTACGGGGGTGACGACACCCGCATATGGATCTCGGCCGCGCCCACCTCGCGAAGCATGCTCACCATGGCCCGCGTGGTGGTGCCGCGGACGATCGAGTCGTCGATGACCACAAGCCGTTTGCCCGCAATGTTGTCGCGCAGCGGATTGAGCTTCATGCGCACGCCGAGCGCGCGCAGCTCCGGGGTGGGGGCGATGAACGTACGTCCGATGTACCGGTTCTTGACGAGGCCCTGCCCGTACGGGATGCCGCTGCGTCGCGCGTAACCCTCAGCCGCCGGAATACCCGACTCGGGTACCCCCATGACGAGGTCGGCCTCGACGGGGGCCTGCTCGGCAAGCTGCTCGCCCATGCGTACCCGTGCTTCGTGCACGAACTGACCGTAGAGCCGTGCATCGGGTCGGGCGAAGTACACGAACTCGAACAGGCAGAGGCGCGGGTCGACCGATTCGGCTGCGAACGGGCGCACCGATCGCCAGCCGCTTTCGTCGATCACGACCATCTCACCCGGCTCGAGCTCGCGTACGAAATGCGCGCCGAGCACGTCGAGCGCCGGCGACTCTGACGCGAGCACCCAGCCCGTATCGAGTCGCCCGAGGCACAGCGGCCGGAAACCGTTCGGGTCGCGCACTCCGATCACCCGGTTCTGGTCGAGCAGCACGAGCGAGAACGCGCCCCGCAAGCGAGGCAGCACGGCGAGGAGCGCCCGCTCGAGGTGGGCCGGCGCACCGACTTCGACCGGGATGTGCGCCTCGGCCGCTATCTCGCGGGCCAAGAGCTCGGCCAGAACGTCGCTGTCACTGCCGACGGTGCCGGGCAACATGCCCAACTCGTCGGCAAGCTCCGCGGTGTTCACGAGATTGCCGTTGTGGCCGAGCGCGAACTCGGCCGCCGCGGCGCCGCGGTACACCGGCTGGGAGTTGTTCCACACGCTCGAACCGGTCG
>JANMVY010000302.1:0-9754 GCA_031393535.1 Actinomycetes bacterium
CCACCGTCGTCAGCTGGGGCAGGCGATGACCCTTCTGTGCGAACAACTCGAACCCGAGGCGCTGAAGCCCGGTCTGCAAGAGCTGCCCGCATTCGCCATGACGAGCCCACGAGCTCTCGAGCCCTTCGTCGAGGAGCACGCCGAGTCCGGCGTGCAGTGCGTACACCATCGAGATCGGCGCCGTGTGGTGATACGCACGCGCGCCTTCCCCGGTTACGTACTTCTTGATCATGTTGAGATCGAGGTACCACGACTGTGGCGTTTCGACGATGCGGTCGACGGCGCGCGCGTTCACCGTCAGCGGAGCGAGACCCGGAGGTACACCGAGACACTTCTGGGTACCGCTGTACGCGAGGTCGACCCGCCACTCGTCGATCTCGAGCGGTATCCCGCCGAGCGAGGTCACACAATCGACGAGCAGGAGCGCGTCACCCTTGTTCGCACCGAGCTCCGCGATGTCGTTGCGCACACCAGTAGACGTCTCGGCGTGCACCACCGCGATGAGCTTCGGCGACGGATGCGCGTCGAGCAACTGTTGCGGGTCGATGGCCTTCCCCCACGCGACATCGACCCGGTGCACCACGGCACCAGCGCGTGACGCGACGTCGCACATACGGCCGCCGAACACCCCGTTCACGCCGATGACGACGTCATCGCCGGGCTGTACGACGTTGACGAACGCCGCCTCCATGCCCGCAGAACCGGTTGCGCTCACGGGGAACGTCAACTGGTTCGCCGTGCGGAACACCGTACGCAGCCGTTCGTTCGTCTCGTCGAGCAATGCGACGAATTCGGGGTCGAGGTGACCGAGAACCGGACGATTGAACGCGGCGTAGACCTCGGGATACGGATTACACGGACCGGGGCCCATCAAGATGCGATCGGAGAATGCCATACGGCGGCGATGGTACCGACCGCGGCGCTTCGGTGCCGCGGCGAGCCCAGCGGCGACGAAAGCCACGGCCGCGATCAACCGTGCCGCATGCTCATGACGATGCCATCGAGGATGTCACTCTCCGACACGAGACAGTTCGCCAGATCGAACTGGCGCATCAACTGCACCAGCACGCAAAGCCCGCCCACGATGACGTCGGCACGCGCTGCATCGAGGCCGGGGTTGTGGATGCGATCAGCGCGCGGCTCGGTCACGAGCGTGCGGAACACGTCCTCGAGCGCCTCGCGGGTGAGCAGGAAGTGGTGGATCTGGTCGCGGTCGTAGGTCGCGAGACCGATCTCGACGGCGGCCGCGGTCGACACCGTGCCCGCGAGGCCGACGAACGTGCGCGCGTCGCCCATGGCCGGGTGCTCGCGACGAACCTCGTCGATGTAGGCCTCGGCGACCGACAAGCACGCCAGGAGCTCCTCGGGACGCGGTGGATCGTGCTCGATGTACTTCTCGGTGAAACGCACACAACCCATGTCTACCGACCGTGCGAACTCACATTCGGTGGTGCCATAGCTGAACTCGGTGGAGCCACCACCGATGTCGACGACGAGGAACGGGCCACGTGCCGGGTCGAGCTCCGCGGTCGCGCCGAGGAACGACAATCGACCTTCCTCCTCGCCGGAGAGCAGCGACGGCGCGACGCCGAGAATTCGTTCGGCCGCGCCGAAGAAGGTGTCGCGGTTTGTCGCGTCGCGCGCGGCCGACGTAGCGGTGAGTCGGGTCTTGGTGACCCCGTGACGATCGATCACCTCGCGATACTCGCGAAGCACGATGGCGGTGCGTTCGATGGCAGCGTCGGTGAGCGTGTGACTGTCGTTGACGCCCTCGCCGAGGCGAGTGATGCGCATCAGACGTTCGAGTGTCCGGGTGCCGTCGTGCACGAGCAGACGAGTGGAATTCGTGCCGCAGTCGATCGCGGCGTAGACCTCAGCCATCGCGAGACTCCGCGCGAACTGTTTCGCGATCGACTTCGTGTAGATGGTCGGCAACCCATTGTCCGACCGGGTCGTCACCGCCCGCGAGCCACCAGCCGTAGTGCGCGTGGAGGCACTTGACGCCGATTCGGGTGCCCCCGACGCCGCCACTCGGGCGGGGGCCGGTGTGCGCCGCAGGGATGCATGCGTCGCGCTCGGCGGCATAGCGGTCGTGCGCGGCGGCGACCGTGTCGAGCCCCACGTGCGTCTCGGCGCGGTCGACTCCGCCCGCGGTTTCGAGGCGGCTCACGAGCAACCGTGCGCGCGCGCCGACCAGCCAGTAGCGCGTGGGCATGGGGCGGCCGTCGGCAAGGAACGGCTCATTGCGGATGACCACGGGCCCGCCCGCGCCGTCGCGCACCACGATCTCGAAGCGACATTCAGGTGCACGCCCGAGCAGGGCGGCGACCGCGTCGCGGTCGGTCACTTGCGGCGAAGCTTGCGCCGCAGCAAGAACAGCACGAGCAACACGGCCAGCACCGGCGCAAGACGCTTCAGAACCGGGGCGCCCGCGGTATCGAGCAGGTCGACCGCTTTCGGTTCGGGCATGTCGATCTTGCGCGGCCCGGTACTCGGGGCGGGCGTGGGAGTCTCGGTCACCGGCGCTGCTACGACTGTGTCGTCGTCGGGCGATTCGCCCATCGGCGCGGACTGGGCCGCGGGCACCGCGATGTCGTCCTCGAGAAGCTTTTCGAGGTTGTCCGCGAACTGACGCATGAGCTTGGCGCTTATGTCGGCCATGACCCCTCGGCCGAATTGCGCGACCTTGCCCGTGACGGTGAGATCGGTGCGAACCTCGACCTTGGTGCGATTGCCGACGGGTGTCAGCTGCGCGGTGATGAATGCAGACGCGTTACCCGCGCCTCGCGTGTCGCGGCCATCGGCCTTCAGCACGGCCTTCTTGTTGATGTCGTCCTTTTCGACGAAGGACGCCGCGCCTTTGTACTGCGCGGTGATCGGACCGACCTTCACCTTGACGATGCCGCGGTACTCGTCGCCTTCGACCTCCTGGAGTTGGGCGCCGGGCAAACACGGGGCGATGCGCTCGACGTCGGTGAGCACGGCCCACGCCTTTTCGATCGGCGCGCTTACTTCGAAGTCGTTGTTCAGTTCCACTCGGCGAGGTCCTCCGCAGTGTCGATGTCGACCGGGCTACCAGGGCAGGCTACCGGAACCACGAGGTCGGGCCGACGCCGCAGGAGAACCCGGGCTCCCTCGTCGCCGCTCGTCGGCAGCTCGTCCCACACAGCATCGGTGATCTTGACCGGCGGCGTGCGCTGCCCTTCGAGCACGGCCACGGCCAAGTCGGCCTCGGCCGCGGCGACGAGACGCCAGGCCTCCGCGGGCACGAACGGTTGATCGCCGAGACCGACGACCATGGCCGTGTGCCCGTGGGCGCGGGCGTAGCTGAGCGCGACCTGCAGCGAGGTGGCCTGCCCATCGGCCCAGCAGGCGTTGTGGACCACGGTGACACCGACCGGGAACCGGACCATGCCCCCCACGTCGACCGCACCCGTGATGACGATCGTCTCGTCGAGCGCGCCATCGTGGGCGTGCTCGACGGCGTGCTCGAGCACCGTCCGCCCGCGGAGGGGCGCAAGCAACTTGTGGGTCACACCACGAAAGCGTGAGCCGCCACCGGCCGCGAGCACCACGGCGAGGATCGTCATGTCGCTAGCGTGGCAGGGTGAGCGACCCCACGACCGTGTTCTCGCGCGAAATCCTCGGTCTGCCCGACGTGACCGTGACGATGCTGCTCGCCGATGCGGCGCAAGTCGCCGACCACAAGCTGTACGTCCTCGGCGGAGGCATCACCGCGGTCGGGCCAAGGCCCCAATCGGTAGCGATCGCGTTGCTGCTCTCGGTGCCATGGGACCGCGCCAACCGGTCGCATCAATGGACCCTCGAACTGCTCGACGAGGATGGCCATCCGGTTCCCGACACCGAAGATCCGGTCGCGGTCCGGGGTCGGTTCGAAGCCGGCCGACCTGCCGGCCTGAAACCTGGCTCACCGCTCGCGGTGCCGCTCGCCATCAGCTTCGCCATGCTGCCGGTCACTCCCGGTTCGAGCTATGTCTGGCAGTTGCAGATCGACGGCCGATCGCGCCCCGAATGGCGCATTCCCTTCCACGTCCGCGCTACCTGACGGCGCGCGTAGGCTGCGCGCCATGACGAGCACCGAATCCATGCACGACCGAGGGTCGGTCACCGACCTGCCGCCGTGGCTCCCAGCGGTCGGATCCCGCGAAACGTCCGCTCACATCGCACGCACGCACGTGTTCGCAGAGACCAGCACCGACACCGACTACATCTGCTCGACCATCTCGCACGACGTGTACTTCGGCGTGCCCGTACGCACACGTGCCGGCAACGAGATCCCCGACGGCACGGTGCTCACCACCTACGACCAAGTACGCGGGTACTACGAAGGGCGCGCGGGCTCGTACGTGGTCCTCGCCTCCGCGCAACTGAAGAGCATCTCGACCGACTGGTACCTTTTCAACGAGAGCGCGGCCACCTTGCGCGGCACCGGCATGATCGGCGACATCGATGCCACCGACCGCGAGTTCGTCGTGAACAGCGCGGTGCTGTTCCCCACCGCACCCGACGGCATCCGCGGCGAGGTGTGCGTCACGCGCTATCCATTCATCGACATCGTGGCCGCCACGGTGATCGCACCACCGCCCCCAGATCATGTGCGAACGTATCTGCCCCAGCGCGAAATCGAGCACTGCGCCCTGCTCGACCAGTTCCTGGCCGCGTTGCGGGCGCACGACCCGGCAGGCATCGCGGGCACGCTGCGCACCCACCACACCATGGCCGTTCGGCTCGACGACGTCGCACACAACCAGCGCGTGTTCACCTCGTCCACCAACGACGGCGCCGAGGCCGCGTTCGCAACGATCTTCGGCGAGGTGCGCGATCTCACGCTCCTCACGCGCATCGCGACCGATTGGTACGTGTTCGCCGAGTACCTCGGCCAACTTCCCGACGGATCCGTGCGCCGTGTCGCGCTCACGCACCCGGTCGAGAACGGTCGCCTCACCGGCACGTTCGGCTACGGACGCGACGAGGCCTGACCGACACAGCCTTGGCCGTAGTCCACCGTTGCGGTGCCAGGCGCGGTCCCGCCGCGCAGGCCTAGTGGATGGGTCCTGCGGTGACACGCAGCGACTGCGCGGCTCGACCCGTGCGCAGCGCGATGATCTCGGCACAGATCGAGATCGCGGTTTCTTCCGGTGTGCGGGCCCCGATGTCAAGGCCGATCGGTGAATGCAAGCGCCCGAACCCGGTCTCGTCGACGCCGGCCTCGCGCAACCGCTTCGTGCGATCATCGTGCGTGCGACGTGAGCCCATCACCCCGATGTAGCCCGCGCGCGTGGCGAGCGCTGACACGATCGCCGGCACGTCGAACTTCGCGTCGTGGGTGAGCACGCACACCACGTCGCGCGGGCCGAGCGACGCGCCGACCAGATCGAGCAACCGGTTCGGCCAGTCGACCACGACGTCGTCGGCCATGGGGAATCGCGCCTTGGTCGCGAACACCGGACGCGCATCGCACACCGTGACGCGGTACCCGAGAACCTTGGCCACACGCGCGAGGGCCGCGGTGAAATCGACCGCGCCGAAGATGAGCATTTGCGGCGGCGGCGCGTACGACTCGATGAAAACCGACACGCTGGTCTCGTTCGCCTCACCGTTCGTGCCGTAGTGCCGCACGCCCGCCCGGCCGGCTTCGATCTCACCCAGCGCGTCGCGTGTGACCACTCGATCGAGATCGTCATTGCCGAGAGTGCCCACCGGCTCGCGTCCGGGTTGCACGAAGAGGTGCGCGCCGAGACAGTCGCCCTCGACGACCGTGGCGAGCGCCGCAGGTTCGTTCCGACGAATCGCGTCTCGTACGAGGATGAATATCTCGCCCATGCCCGCCTACCAGTCGAGCGGTTCGAGGAACAAATGGATCGTGCCGCCGCAGGTCAGCCCGACCTCGAACGCCTCGTCGTCGCTGTAGCCGAACGTGACGATCTTGCGCGCGCCGGTCGCGAGCACCTCGAGCGCCTCGGTCACCACGGCGCCCTCGACGCAACCGCCCGACACGGAGCCGGCGACTTCGCCGACCTCGTTCACGGCCATCGCCGCGCCCGGCAGCCGTGGCCCCGAGCCTTCGAGGTCGACAACGCGGGCAATCGCGACACGCTTGCCCTGCCTCTGCCAACGATCGAGATCGTTCAGGATCTCTCTCACGTCGCGATCACCTCCGCCAAGTGCTCGAGCGACTCGAGCGAATGTCCTTCGATGAACGAGTCAATGTAGGGCAACGCGGCCGCCATGCCTTGCGCCAACGGCGCGTAACCCGCCGACGCCTTCAGCGGGTTCACCCACACAACCTTGTAGGCAACGCGCGAGAGCCGCGCCATCTGCTCGGCCATGACAGCCGGGTCGCCGCGGTCCCACCCGTCGGACAAGATCACGACGATCGCGCCGCGTGCCATGCCGCGCTGGCCCCATTCGTCATTGAACTGGCGCACGCCGTCGCCGAGGCGCGTGCCGCCCGACCAATCGACAACCGAGCTCGCGGCGCGTCGGATTGCCGCGTCGGGATCACGTGTCGACAACTCGCGAGTCATCCGCGTGAGACGAGTGCCGAGCGCGAACGCCTCGACCTTGGTGCGACCCACGACCGCTGCGTGGACGAACCGCACCAGCGCACGCGAGTAGGCCTCCATCGAGCCGCTGACATCGAGCAGGAACACCAATCGACGCGGCCGTTCGCCCGCCTCGGTGAACGAACGACGTATCGGCTCACCACCCGCGCGGATCGCACCGCGTACCGTGCGGCGCAGGTCGGGACGGCCGCGCATGCGCTTCGAACGAACGCGACGCCGCGACCGACGCGGTGATCCCACGAGCCGCAAGCGGGCCATGAGCTTGCGGGCTTCTGCGAGCTCGGCTGTGCTGTACTCCGCGAAATCCTTGTGGGCGAGCACCTCGGCGGTGCTGAAGCGCACCGTGATGATTTCGTCGCCGTCATCGTCGCCCCCGGACGAGTCGGGATCTTCGTCGGTCCCCTCGTCGTCGGTCGCGATGGTGACGTGCTCGACGGGTCCCTGTTCGCGCGATTCGTAGCGGCCGCGCATCCACACCGCGTCGAAGATCTTGTCGTAGACGGGAATGTCCTCGGGTCGGCGGGCGAGTGTGGCTCGACCCGCCCAGTAGACGCCGGCGCGCGACGCGATGCCCACCGTGTCGAGCGCGTCGACGAACGACAGCGTCGAGCTCATCGGCACATCGAGCCCTTCGGCGCGCAAGAAGCGGGCGAACGCCACCGCGACGCGTTCGATGTCGGGAGGCGTGCCCTGCAACACTTCGCCCGCGGACCACGCGTCAGAGGACTCGACCACGCAACGCCTCGAGAATCATGCCGATGCCGTGCGACGCGACGCGTTGTTGGTCCTCGCGGTACTTGAGCAGCGTTCCGAGCGTGGACGTGGCCGCGGCCTCGGTGATGTCGTCCGCACCGAGTAGCAACAAGGCCTGTGCCCAATCGATCGTCTCGGCGACTCCTGGTGGCTTGTAGAGCCCGAGTCCCCGCAGCTGCTCGGTGACCGCGGCGACCTGGCGCGCGAGGCGTTCGGAGACGCCGGGGACGCGCAGTTGCACGATCTGCACCTCGCGCTCGAAGTTCGGGTGCTCGACCCAGTGATACAGGCACCGTCGCTTCAACGCGTCGTGCACATCGCGCGTGCGGTTCGACGTGATGATCACGATGGGCGGCGTCGCGGCGCGAAACGTTCCGAGCTCGGGAACAGTGACCGAGTAGTCGGCGAGGATCTCGAGCAGGAACGCCTCGAACTCGTCGTCGGCTCGATCGACCTCGTCGATGAGCAACACCGGCGGAGGACCTTCACGGTCGCGCACCGCTTGCAGCAGCGGCCGCCGCACGAGGAACCTCTCGGAGTACAGGTCGTTCTCGATCGCGTCGACATCGGCGTCCTTCGCCCGGCCCGCAGTCTCGATCGCACGCAAATGCAGCAACTGCTTGCTGTAGTCCCATTCGTACACGGCCTGGGAAACGTCGATGCCTTCGTAGCACTGGAGCCGGATGAGCTCCGCGCCGGTCCAGGCCGCGAGCACCTTCGCGACCTCGGTCTTGCCCACACCGGCTTCGCCCTCGAGCAACAGCGGCCGGTGCAGTCGCATCGCGAGGAAGATGACCGTCGCGAGCCCGTCGTCGGGCAGGTAGTCGTGGGCGCGTAGCGCGGTCATGACCTCATCGACCGACTCGGGCCCGCCGGGCATGGAGGATCCAGCTGCAGACATCGGCGCAAGGGTACTGCCCACCCCGCCGCTTCTCCCGCTCGGCCCCGTCGACGCGCTCGTCTCGCCGGTTTCGGAGCGAGCACCCCCGCGGGCGATTCACGATCCCCGACCGCGAGCCCGGGCGGTAGCGTCGAACCATGCGCGGAATCGTCCTCGACGGCCACGAGCTTGTGTTCACCGAGGACCTCACCGTGCGCGAGCCCGAACACGGCGAGGTGCTCGTACGCATCCACGCCTCCGGTATCTGCCACAGTGACCTCAACGTGGTCGACGGCGTACGCCCCCGACCGACGCCGATCGTCCTCGGCCACGAAGGGGCCGGCGAGGTCGTGCGCTGCGGCGCCGGGGTCGAGCACGTGTCCCCGGGCGACCGCGTGGTCATCGCGAGCATCACCCCGTGTCGGGCGTGCCGCGCGTGCGCCGCGGGCCGGCTGTCCGATTGTGCCGACGCGTTCGGTTCGGGCGAGCGCCCTTTCCGGTTCCGGGGCGAACCCGCACTGCGCTACGCGAACACGTCCTCGTGGGCCGAGCAGGTGGTGGTGAAGGCCACACAACTCTTCACCATCGGCGACCTACCAATGGCGGGAGCATCGCTGCTGGGTTGCGCGGTGTCGACCGGGTACGGGTGCGTGCGCAACGTGGCCCGCGTGCGCGAGGGCGACACCGTCGCGGTCATCGGCATCGGTGGGATCGGCGCGAACGTCCTACAGTCCGCCCGCCTCGCCGGCGCATCGCGCATCATCGCGATCGACGTCAACCCACGCCGACGCGCAACGGCGATCGCGTTCGGGGCCACCGACGTGGTCATCGCGGCACCCGACGACGACCTGGTCGTTGCCGTGCGCGACATCACCGGCCGCGGAGTCGATCACGCGTTCGAGTGCGCGGGGCTCGTGCCCACCGTCGAAGCGGCGATCGCGATGACCGCACCCGGCGGCAGCGCCGTGTTGATCGGCATGCCACCGCGTGGCGCGCGGGTGAGTTTCGACGTGAGCGAGATCTTTCGCGGCCGCCGCATCGTCGGCAGCCTCAATGGTGCCTGCGATCCCGCACGCGACTTCCCGGCGATGATCGATCACGTGCGCAACGGACGCCTCGACATCGACCCGCTCGTCACGCAGGTCTTCGCGTTCACAGAGTGGCGAACCGCGATCGCGACAACACGGTCTGGTGCGGTGGTGCGCAGCGTGCTCGACCTCACCGTGTGACCGCGCTCGCCGCGTTCGTTCGTTCGTTCGCCGCGCGCTACTTGCCGGCGGTCTCGAGCGCCCGGCGTACGAGCACACGGGCGAGGTGCTGGCGGTATTCGACGCTCGCGTTGAGGTCGGTGGGCGGCTCGCACCCATCGGCTGCGGAGGCCGCGCCGTCGGTGGCCGACGCCCCGCCGGCGATCGCAGATTCGACGCCGGCGGCACGCACCGGACGTGAGTCCATGTTCACCAACCCGACGCCGCACGACCCGTTGTCCACCACGACCGAACAACCGACGATGGCCCAGTCCTGGGCCCGCCGG
>JANMVY010000319.1:0-2951 GCA_031393535.1 Actinomycetes bacterium
ACTCGGCCACGGCGACGGTGGCGCCGTTCTTGGCGAGGTGACGCGCAATGCCGCGGCCTATGCCGCGCCCGGCGCCGGTGACGATGACAACTCGCCCTTGTATCCCGTGCTCTGTCATGGCTGCCCTTCGAGACCGATCGATCGCTGATGGCGTCGGCCCATCCTCGCGCGGGTTCGACCCGGGGCGGCGCAGATGGCACCACCGTCGTCATTTCATCTGCTTGACTGCCGATGAACCGTTCATGAAGACCCCTACTTCCTTCGTTGCCGCGCACGCACCGCGCCCGAGACGCCGCGTGCTCGTCTTGGCGGCGTTGTTGGTCGCGGGCTGTGGGGGAGCGAGCGAAACGGTGGTCACCGCCGCGGCCCGGTACGCCGATGCTCCCGCCGGCGCTCTGGCGACGACCTCGACCGCAACCCCGACGGCGACCCCGACGGCAACGTCGACGAACCCGATCGCCACGACGACCACGGGGCGCCCACTCGAGCCCCACGAGGTGCTGGTGGCCGCGGTGCGCCCCGAGGTCACCGAGCTCACCACCTACGACGCGCCGAACGGCAACATCGTGGTACCCGAGCTGCGGCTCACCAACCCCTGGTACTTCGACACCGAGCTCGCGCTGATGGTCACGAGCGGCCGCGAGCACGACGCGTGGGTCGAAGTCGCGTTGCCGGTTCGCCCGAACGGTACGACGGCATGGATCCGTTCGAGCGACGTCACGTTCCGCAGCCACCGCTTCCATGTCACCGTCGCGATCGGCGAGCGCACGCTGCGCGCGTACCGGGCCGACACGCTCGTGTTCGAGACACCGGTGGTGGTCGGCCGCGCATCGACGCCCACGCCACTCGGTCGCTTCTTCATCAATGCGAACATTCCCCAGACCAACCCGCGCGGCGCGTACGGCCCGTTGATCCTGAGCGTGTCCGCGTTCAGCGAGGTGCTCGACACCTTCGACGGCGGCATCCCCGAGATCGCGTTGCACGGCACGAACCAACCAACGCTCGTCGGCCAGGCCGCGTCGAACGGGTGCGTGCGCATGGCGAACGACGCAGTGCTCGCGCTCGCGGCGCTCGTGCCCGTCGGGACACCCGTCGACTTCGTAGCCTGAGCGCCATGGCGAACGCACCTCTGCTCGATCAGGCCCGCGCGCTCGCGCCGATGGTGCAAGCGGCAACGGCCGGCGCCCGGTCATGGCCGGCCAGCTCTCGCCGCGGGGCCGGGCGGTCGCGGTCGCCGGCGGATTCGAGGTCAGAGGTTCGTACAGCTTCGGGTCGGGTTCGGATGGTGCGACCCACATGCTCGGGGGATGTCTCAAGATCGTCGACGGCGCACCCGTGATGCGCGCCGGTGGCCTACCCGCGATCCTTGCGGTGATTGTGCCCCGCGACCAGGTCACCTTCCTCGGCAACTGGCAGGTCATGGGGCTCGCCGGCACCCCGAGCGTCGACTACGACATCGCACCCACCTTCGTTGCCGAGGGGGCGGCGTTCTCGATCTTCGCCGAGCAACCGCGTCGCGGCGGCGCAGTGCATCAACTCGGAGTCATGACCATCACGGCGGCCGGTCACGCCGGATTCGCGCTGGGGGTCGCCCGCCGGGCACTCGACGAGATCGCCGCGCTCGCCGCGACCAAGACGCGCCTCGGCGACACTCGCCTGGCCGATCAGCAAGCGTTCCAGGTGGGGTACGCACGCGCCGAGGGCAAGGTGCGTGCCGCGCGTTCGTTCATCTTCGACTCGTTCGCGGCTTGCGAGCACTCGGTGCGCGCCACCGGCGCACCGCCCCTGCGCGACCGGCAGTTGGCGCGCTTGGCGACCTCGTGGGGCACCGAGGCGTGCGTCGAGGCGGTCGAGTGGGCCTACCGCGAATCGGGCAGCGACGGGTTGCGTGTGCCGAGCGTGCTCGGCCGGTGTTTTCGCGACATGTACGCGGGCACCCAGCACCTCTTCGTGTCCCGCAAGACGCTCGTCGACGCGGCTCTGGCACTGTTGTCGACCGACTGACGCCGTAGGTCGTAGGCGGCCGGACACAAGTCACACATTGTCGGTGCGTTGGGTCCCTGTCCCCGGCGCGGGTCCGGGTCTATATTGCGACGACGTTGCAATGCGATGACAAACCGAGGATGGCCGTGGCACTCGCCGTGGGAAGCAAGAGCAAGCGCCAAGGGCGAACCGAGGTCTTCTGGGCGGTCGGTCGCGTCGACCGTTACCGGATTTGTGCCGAGTTGGTGCAGCTCGCGGGGCACGTGGTCGTCGTGTGCCGCAGCCAGGCCGACGCCGCCCGCGTGGCCGACGAGTTGTCCCGTCACGGAGTACCGGCTGCGTCGATCGAGCACCGCGATTTCGCCGCGCCGCACATCAGAGCGCAGGTGGTCACCGACGAGACGGCGCTCAGCTGCACCCGAAATGGTGCCCGCTGCGTCATCCAGTTCGATCCGGCGAGTGGTCCGCGGCGTTATCGCCGCCGCGTCGACCTGCTCGCGTCGCCGCGTGCGGTGGTCGTCACGCTCGTGGTGCCCGAGCACTCCCGAGAGGCGCTGGTTCTCTTGGCCGACCTCGACCTGCCCGAGGTGATCGGCGGCGCCGACCTCGCCGTCGCCTGTCGGGCAATCGCCGCGGCCCGCGACGACGAAACCTCGCACGCGAAGGCTGCGGGCACGGCCGATCGTTCGGCCCCGCGCCGTGTGCTGGCCCCGCTTGGCGTGCTGGCCCGAGTGACGGGTGGCGTGCTAGCCCGAGTGACAGATCGTGCCCGTCGGGCGGTCCGCGTCGTCGTAGGGCTCGTGCGCGATCGCGAGCACGGCACCACGGTGCGCGCATCAGCGAGTGGTGACGAGACCGCCTTCCACGGGGATCAGCGCGCCAGTTAGATACGACCCAGCCCGCGACGCGAGGAACAGTGCGATGCCGGCCATGTCGTCGGCGCGGCCGATTCGCCCGAGGGGGATCAT
>JANMVY010000356.1:0-6334 GCA_031393535.1 Actinomycetes bacterium
GGCGCGACGAAGTGGCCTGTCGCGTCGACGACGCGCGTCGCGTCGAGGTTGTCGCCGATCGCGACGATGCGCCCGGCCTTCACGGCGACATCGGCGCGCCGCATGGGCGCTCCGGTTCCGTCGACGATCGTGCCACCCCGAATGACAAGATCTGCACCCATGCTCATCCCCTTGGTGGCCGTGACAGGTCTACGACGACGGCCACCCGGGCAATAGCCCGAGCTCGCGGCAGAGGTCCTGACCCTGGATGGTCGTGCCGTTGTACGCCGCCGCCTCGGGCGCATCGCACAACCAGCGACAGACCTTACCGATGACTGCGGCGGGCGCGCCGGTCGAGACGTCGAACCCGAATGCGGCCATGTCCTGGGCGATGCGTTCGGTTGCGATGAAACCCGGCTGCACGTTGAACGCACGGACACCGTGATCGCGCAGTTCGACTGCGGCGATACCTGCGATGCGATGCAGCGCACCCTTGCTGAAGCCATAGCCGAGACCCCAACCGCCTTTGCCCGCAGGCTCGGTCGGGTCTTGGTAGGCGACCGCTGAGGTGATGTTGATGATGGTGCCGTGACCGCGCGCGACCATCTGCGGTGCCAGCGCTTTCAGCAGCACCACGGGCGCGAGTGCGTTTGCTTCGAGGTGATCGCGAAGCACCTCGATCGGCGTGTCGAGGATCTGGTCCATGTGTCCGGGGCCGATGTAGCGCCCGTTGTTGACCAACACGTCGACACGTCCCCACGCCGTGAGCACAGCGTTCGCCGCACTCACGAGTGACGGATGGTCGAGCAGGTCAGCGGGAACGGTGAGCGCGCGTCGACCCATCTGTTCGATGAGCGCTGCGGTGGTGCTGAGCGAGCCGGGCAGGGGAGTCACGTCGGAGTGGCGGATGGTGGAACTGTGCTCGCGTGATTCGCCTTCGTGCACCGTGCGAGCGGTGATCGCGATGTCGTATCCGGCGGTCGCCAACTCGAGCGCGATCGCCTTGCCGATACCGCGGCTCGCGCCGGTCACGAACGCAACACCCTTGAAGCCCGCGGCGTGCGCGTGGCCGGCATCAGTACTCACAGTGGTCATCGTGGTCCCATGCCCGGAAAGTAATGCGCAAGCATTGATCGTGCCCAGTCAACGACACAGCGCGGCACGTCGCACTGGCGACAGCGGGCTCACGTCGGTACGTCGGGCCTCGAGACCTGCATCGAACCGGCGCTAGCCTGGTGCGCGAAGCCGGTTCCCACGTCGAGCGCACGGGGATGGCGATGACGAACGACGAGAACGCGATCTTCAACTTGCTGCACCGCTACTGCGAGTTGCAGGATGCGGCTGACTTCGCGGGCGTGGCCGAGCTGTTTCGCGACGCCACCTATCGCGTGCATCAGGGGCCCACGTGTCGGGGCTACGACGAGGTGTACCGGCTCAAATCGCTTCATGCCCGTACGCACGCCGACGGCACACTGCGCACCAAACACGTGACGACAAACACGATCGTGCATCTCGGTGAGGACCGGACCAACGCGACGACACGCTCGTACTTCGTCGTACACCAGGCAACGACCACGCTGACATTGCAGCCGGTGATCGCGGGTCGCTACCTCGACGCCTTCGTGCGGGTCGAGGGGGCGTGGCGCTTCGCCGACCGTCTCATTCATGCTGATCTCGTCGGCGACCTCACCGAGCACATCCGCGACAACCCCCTCGGGGATCACTGACCGCGCACCCGGGCCCGTATGCGCGCTGTCGCACCGACGCACCGACGCGACGCCGGGCGACTGATCGGCCGGAACCGAGTTCGGTCAGTCAGGCAACACCGGCGCCCAGGACGAGCCGTTGATGTGCGTGCCGCCTCCGACGAAGAGGGTGTTGCCGGTCATGTACCGGCAGCCATCGCTCGCGAGGAACACTGCCACCGGTGCGATGTCGGTCTCAGGATCACCCATGCGACCCATGGGTATCGAGGCTTCGGCTTGCACGCGCAACTCGGGGTTTCGCGCGAACACGGCACGCGACGCGGCCGTGAGCGCACCCGGGCAGATGACGTTCGCGACGATGCCGGTGGGCGCCCATTCGCGGGCCGCGGTGCGGGTGAGCGTGCGAAGTGCCTCTTTCGCGGTGTTGTACTCCATGGTGCCCATGTGGGCGTTCACGCCGTTCAACGAGCAGATGTTGATGATGCGGCCGTACCCTTGCGCCTTCATGATCGGGAACGCCGCCTGCATCGCCCACAGCGGCCCGTAGAAACCCATGCGCATGCCACGCTCGACCATTGCGTCGGTCTTGTGCTCGACCCGGCTGAGGTTGCCGCCGCCCCACGCGTTGTTGACGAGGATGTCGATCGTGCCCCAGCGGCGCGCGGCCTCGTCGATCATCGCGACATTGTCCGCCTTCTCGCACACGTCGGTGCGCAGGTACGCCGCGTCGGCGCCGAACTCGTCGCGGAGCGCCGCCACCGCCGCGGTGCCGGTGGTCTCGTTGATCTCGGCGACGAGCACCTTGGCACCCTCGGCTGCGAACCGACGCGCGATGCCCCGACCGATGCCGTCACCGCCGCCGGTGATGACCGCGACTCGCCCTTGCAGCTGACCCATGGTGCTCCTTGTGTACTCGTTCGTCGACCGGTGGAGGGTCGCACCCTGACCGTGATCAGGGGTCAGTCGGCGAGGGGCCCGTGGCCGAGCGTGGTGAGCGGCTCGGCGCCGTGCTCACCCACGAGCACCATGTCCTCGCCGAGATAGCCGCCCGAGTCACAGGCGACCAGCTCGCGCACGGCGAGCACCATGCCCACCCGGACGACTTCGGCTTCGAGCGTGGCCCGCTCGAGCCACGGCGTGGCGATCGGTCCTTCGTGGCCGAGGCCGAGTGCGTGCACGCTGCGCGCCGTCAGATCACCGCGAGCCGACCCGGCAAAGGATCGCAGCACGTCGAACCCGGAGGCGCCCGGTCGAAGCGCCTCGACCACGCGCATGAACGTGTCTCGCCACTCGCCGGCGGCAGAACGTTGGCCGGGGCTCGGCGGTTGCGAGCCGTGCCACCAGGTGCGCGCGAGCGACCCCTCGTAGCCGGCCCACAATGCACCGCCGGCGAGTGCGAGCGGCGCGTTGTCGGGCAGGATATCGACGGGGGTTATCCAGCGCAGGACCCCGTTCGGGCCGATCGGGCTGAACGTGCCTTGTTGCGCGAACTGCGAGGTGCCGAGCGTCGACATGCGTTCGAGGTACGCGGCCTGGATCTGCTTGAGCGCGACGCCGGGCCGTGCGGCGCGGATCGCGGCCACGAGTGATGCCTCTGCTGTCGCGGCAGCGATGCGCATGCAGGTGATCTCGGCGTCGAGCTTCACCCGGCGCATGTCACGCATCTGGGGTTCGACGCCGACGATCTCGGCCGCGGGGAACACCTGCGCGAACAGGTCACGAAACAGCGGTGTCATGCCGTCGACGCCGAGCCGACGTATCGAACTGGCGCCGTCGAGCCGGCTCAAACGCTCGACCATCTGCAACGGGTTCCACGTGACCGGGAAGTAGTGGTCGGGCGCGATCTCTTCGGGGATGCCCTCATAGCTCGCGGAGAACGACAGCAGGTGTGCCTCGCGTGAAGATCGCAGCACGAAGCACGTGGGCACGAAAGCCCGCGTGAGCGATGTCCAGAGCCGTCGTACGCCGGTGGCGTAGCGAGCATTCGCCTCGCGTCCGAAAATGCAGGCGTCGACCTCGATCTCGTCCATGAGGTCGAGGAGCCGATCGGTGCGGGCGCGGCGCAGCTCGCGGAAGTCGACGCGGTCACGATGCTCGAGTGAGCCTGTGCCGAGGTCCGGGGTGAGCAACGGAGCGGTCATCGTGGTCTCCTCACGCGAACGGGCTGTAGCCGTAGCGACTCAGCCGCTCGAATCCGTCGTCGGTCACGACGACGAGCTCCTCGCTGCGATACCCGCCGACACCGTCGCGCCACACCACGGGTTCGAGCACGAACGTCATGCCCGCAGTGAGCTCGATCGTGTCGTCGAACGCGATACCGAGGTCGGATCCGATGAAGGGCATCTCGGCGCTGTCGCATCCGACGCCGTGACCCAGATAGAAGTGCGAGAGGCCGTACTTGTGCTCGACCCGTTGGGCGGCTCGTACGAGGTCGCCGCAGGTCACGCCCGGCCGGATGACTGCGGCGACCTCGTCGAAGAGGGCCTGCCACTGCGCATAGCAGTCGCGCAACGCCGCTGTGGGGCGCGGGTCGAGACTGCAGATCCATGTCTTGCCGAAGTCGGAGTGATAGCCGTTCCACGACATGCCGGTATCGCACAAGATGAGGTCGCCCTCGCGCAGGAAGCGATCATCGCTCGCAAGGGGGAATCCGACGTCGTGATTGGCGGTATGGGTGGCCGCGGCGATCGACCGCGGTGTGAGGCTCCAGATCGGGTCGATGATGTTCGCGGTGGCCCCCAGCTCGAAGATGCGCCGCAGGAACAGCGCGGTGAGCTCGTTCTGGCGGACACCGGGGATGAGGGCGCGCTCGACCTCGAACATGGCGGTCTCGTTGATGCGTTGGGCCTCGCGCTGGCAGGCGATCTCGTCGGCGGTCTTGGTGATGCGCGCCGCCCCCGTGACGGTGGCCGCGTCGACGAGCTCGATGCCGGGCAGCGCTAGGCCGAGCTCGTTGAGCATCGTTGAGGTGTACTCGTCGACGCCGACGCGCGATCGCGAACCGGCCAGGTCGCGAATGCGAGCCGCGAGTGCCGCGACACCGGGCACTGTTTCGGCGGCGATGGGCCCTGCGATCTCGTCGCCCGGCGCGACGCCTTCTGCGAATCGCGTGCAAACGTGCACCGGACCTGTCAGGCAGAGAATCACGATGACGGGCTCGTGGTGCATTCGCATGGCGTCGGCGCATGGTTGCTTGACGCCTGCGTACTCCACGTTGGTCGGACCCAGCAGCACGAGCGCGTCGACCTGCTGCGCCCGCATGGCCTCGCGTAAGCGCGAGCGGCGTTCGTCGCGCATGCGACCGTGATCGATGCTGACGAGGTCGATGATGAGATCAGTCACGCGTAGCCCCCGGCCGCAATCTGTTCGGGATCCTAGGCCGGTCGTGCGATGGTCGTGGCGGTGCTACGTTCGCCGACAGCGCGGCCCTTCTACGGGCGGCGTGCCCGGGGGCTGTTGATGAGCGACGCGACGATTGCGTACAACCCGTTCGACCCGAGTCAGGTCGACGACCACGACGCCGTACTGGCGCGATTGCGCGACGCAGGACCGGTGCACGAGCTTCTCCCCGGGTTCTTCTATCTCACGCGCCATCGCGAGATCGTCGATGTCTGCAAGTTGCCCGATGTGTTCCAGCAGGGTCGGTTCATCCCGCTCGAGGAGGACACCCGCAGTGCTGACGAGCTCAACCTCGGCGAGACGAATCCACCCGAGCACACTCGTATCCGCAAGGTGTTGGCCGGGTTGCTGAGCCCGCCACGAGTGCGCGCGATGGAACCCTTCGTGCGCACCGTGTGTGCCGGCCTCGTCGACGCGTTCGCTGATCGCGGCGAGGCCGACATGATCACCGACCTCGGAGTTCCGTTGCCCGGCGCGGTCATCGGCCCCATCACCGGCCTGCCGGCCGAGTGCCACGGCCAGTTCCGCGCATACTCCGACGCATACATGTTGCGAACCGATCCCGATCCCGAGCGGGTGCGTGCCGCTATGGCCTTTGTCGAGAACTTCGATGCCATGGCGCGCGAGTGCATTCGTGAGCGGCGCGCGTCGAAGGATCGTCCCGACGATGTGCTCACCGGGTTGATCAATTGCGTCGACGACCACGGCAATCCTTTGTCCGAGAACAAGATCCTCGTGCACCTCACGAAGGACATGGTGGTCGGGGGCACCGAGACCACCACCCATGTCATCGGCAACCTGTTCCACCAGTTGTTGTCGAGCCCCGGCGCGTACGAGCGGGTGCGCGCCGACCGCTCGCTTGTTGCCACCGCGGTCGAAGAGACGCTGCGGCTCACCGGCCCGGTGCAGATCCTCTTCCGGGTGCCCGGCCGCGACGCGGAGATCGCCGGGTGTCCGATCCCGAAGGATTCCACCGTTGCGTTGGTGTACGCCTCGGCGAACCGTGATCCCGCAGTGTTCGATGATCCCGACACGTTCTCGCTCGACCGCGGTGACGAACTGCGCAAACAGCATTTCGGCTTCGGCTACGGCATCCACTTGTGCGTGGGCGCGGCACTCGCGCGGCTCGAGGCCACGTGTGCACTCGATGCCGTACTCGACCGGATCGCCTCGATGACCCTTGCCCCCGGCTGGACCTATGAGCGGGTCGCGTTCTTCATGATGCGCGGGCCGCAGCGAGTGGACGTGCG
>JANMVY010000640.1:0-3014 GCA_031393535.1 Actinomycetes bacterium
GTGAACTTCACCGTCGACCCGCAGCAGCCGTATGTCGGATCATCGGCATTCGCGCACAAGGCCGGGCTGCACACGAGCGCGATCTCGCGGCGCAAGGACGCGTACGAGCACATCGACCCGTCGCTCGTCGGCAACGGAACCCGTTTCCTGGTGAGCGAGATGTCGGGCCGGTCCACTCTCGAGCTGAAGGCCGCCGAGCTCGGGCTCGCACTCGATGGCAAGGTGCTCGGCGACGTGGTCGATCAGCTCAAGCGCCTCGAGCACGAGGGCTACCACTTCGAGGCCGCCGACGCGTCGCTCGAGCTGCTCATGCGCCGCGCCGGAGGATGGCACCAAGACTTCTTCTCGCTCGAGTCGTACAAGGTGCTCGTGCGTCGTCGCGCCGGCGACGGCGACACCGCGTCGGCAGGCGCGCTCGATGTCGAGACCGAGGCCACGGTGAAGTTGTGGATGGGTGACGAGCGGGTGGTCGCGCTCGGCGAGGGGAACGGTCCGGTGAATGCGCTCGATGCCGCGTTGCGCCTCGCCATCGGCTCGCGGTACCCCGCGCTCGACCGCATCAACCTCACCGATTTCAAGGTGCGGGTGCTCGACACCGGCAAAGGCACGGGCGCGATCACGCGCGTCTTGATCGACTCGACCAACGGCAGCCGCGAGTGGACCACCATCGGTGTGTCGGAGAACATCATCGAGGCTTCGTGGCAGGCCCTCGTCGATTCGGTCGTGTACGGCCTGTTGCACACGGAGGAATGACCGGTGGCGGTGCCCCGAGGTGGCAGAATGCTGCGATGTCCTCGCCTCCGTTGCAGCCCCCTGGTTGGCACTACGCCCAAGGCGATCCGCAGGGTACGCATCGGTGGTGGGACGGCGCGCAATGGGTCGGCGGTCCTGTAGGGGTGCCGGGTGCTTCCTTGCCACCGTTCAGCCCACCCCCTGCGCCGGCGCATGGCGCACCGGGCGCATGGGCACCGCCCGCCTATCCCCAGTCCGGGCGCGTGCTGTACGCGGGTTGGTGGCTGCGGTTCGGTGCGTGGCTGCTCGACGGCCTCATCATCGGCGTGCCCGGCGGCATCATCAACACCGCGACGCGTGAATTGGTGCCGAAGAAGCTCACCACATGCGCCGACCTCCGTGGCAGGACACGGTTGTGCGAGACGCCCACGGTCGGCGGCTGGTCGGTGATCGTGCTCGTCGGGCTGGTGCTCTTCGCGGCCGGTGTCGCGTACTACGCGTATTTCAACGGTACGAAGGGCCAGAGCATCGGCAAGCAGGCCTGTGGCATCAAGGTGCTCGACCACGCCACGCTCGCGCCGATCGGTGTCGGTCGTGCGGTGGGCCGGTACTTCGGGTCGATCGTTTCCGCGATCCCGTGCGGTCTCGGCTTCTTGTGGGCTGCCTGGGACGAGAACAAGCAGACCTGGCACGACAAGATGGTCAGCTCGATCGTCGTCAAGACGAACGGCTGACATAGCGCCGCATGCGATCGCCGTCGGTATCGACGACCCCGACCTCGACCACCTGGTGTTCGACGCGTTCGAGGACGGCCCCATCGAGGGCGAGCGATGGCCGATCGCTTCCACCTCGTCGGCCACGACTACGGCGCGGTGGTCGCGTGGCAGGTCGCGGCGCGTCATCAGCATCGTCTGCTGTCGATGACCGCGTTGTCGGTGCCGCATCCGGTCGCCTACCTCGAGGCGTACGAAACGAGCGATCAGCAGGCGCGGTCCGGGTACTTCGCGTGGTTCCGCGATCCGAACACCGATGCCGAGCTCGGCGATCCCCAGCGGTTGCGCCGGCTCTATCTCGCCGCCGGGTTGAGCGACGCCGAGGCCGATGTGTGCTGCGCGGCGCTCGGTTGACCCGAGGCCATCGCGAGCGCGCTCAACTGGTATCGCGCCGCATCCTGCTCGAGTTCCTCGCCGGCGCCGGTGGGGCATCGGTCGGCGAGGGTTCTACGCCAGCACGCGCTTTTTGAATCCGGCGATGCCCCGCCACGTGAACAGCGCGGTGAACCCGAGCATCACGGGGTACAGAACCGCGAGACGCATGTGCGGTGAGCTCGTGAGCGCGGCCCGGAACGCTTCGCACATGTACACGAGTGGGTTGAGCAGCACGGCGATCTGCAGCCACCGGATCGCTTCGAGCTTCTGCCACGGGTAGTACACGCAGCCGAGGAACGTGATCGGCACCACGACCACGCCGAACAGCAGCGGCAGCGTGCGCGGCTGGAACGCGGTACCGAACATGAGCCCGAGCGAACCGGCCATCACACATGCGAGCGGCGCGAAGGTGAGCAGTTCGACCCAGTGATAGCTGAGGCGCACCTTGGTCGCCGGTACGAAGTACGCGATCGGGAACACGATCAATCCGGCAATGAAGCATTGGATTGCGCCGGCCACGATCTTTTGCACCGCGACCAACTCGATGGGCATCGGGGCGAGCACGCGGTCTTCGATCTCGCGGGTGTAGCCGAACTCCTGCACCATCGGGAGCGCCACGGATTGCACGCCTTGGAACAAGATCACGCTCCCGAGAACGCCGGCGACGAGCAGAGTCGAGAACGCGCTGTTGCCGTTCGCACCGCCGATGCCTTGGCCGATCTTCGGGAAGACGTAGGTGAAAACGAACACGAGCAGCAGGGGTTGGAGCACCGTTCGGGGAATGAACTCGCGCAGGTTCTTGCGCAGCACGTGCATGTCGCGCAGCAGTAACGCGCGGAACGCGACACCGACCCGCGCGCGCTCGTGTTCGAGCGGCTCGATCGACGAGGCAATCATTCGCGCAGTTCCTTTCCTGTGAGGTTTATGAACACGGTCTCGAGCGTGGGCTCGCGTACCGAGAGGTCGAACACGTCATGGCCGGCGCGATCGGCTACCTGCACCACGGTCGGCAGCACGCCCTGCACCGATGCGACGGAGAGGCGAACAGTTCGGTCGACCACCCGCCCGACGCTGCCGGCGATCGCCGCTTCGAGCAGCCGGGCCAACGCGTGCAGATCGCCGGCCGCGGACACA
>JANMVY010000399.1:0-1619 GCA_031393535.1 Actinomycetes bacterium
CCGCTTTGAAGGTGAGGCTCTCGCTTCCAGCGCGCAAGCCGAGTCGCAGGTGAGATTGGTGATGTCGGTCCTCCGACACCGGATGGAATGGTCGCTCCTTAACGTCCAACAGTGACGACTACGCCCGCGGATTACGAGTCAGAGTCACGAACTTGTCGATGACGGTCGAAAACTGCGCGGTGTTGCCGGTCGAAAAGTGCGCGGTGTAGTTGTCGGTTGAGTTTAGGTGTCGGGTTGGTCGATGCCGGCTCTGATGCTGGGCAGGGTGTCGATGCCGCGGTTGCGGAGTCGGTAGCTGGCGCCTTTCAGGGTGAGGACGTCGGCGTGGTGAACGATGCGGTCGATCATCGCGGCGGCGACGACTTGGTCGCCGAACACGCCGCCCCAGCTGGAGAACGGCAGGTTCGAGGTGAGGACGAGCGAGGCGTGTTCGTAGCGCGATGACACCAGTTGGAACACGAGGTTGGCGGCGTCTTGCTCGAAGGGTAGGTAGCCGACTTCGTCGATGATGATCAGTCCGTAGCGGCGGAGCCGGGCGAGTTCGGCGGGGAGCTTGCCGTGGCGGTGGGCGTCTTGGAGTCTGGCGACCCAATCGACGGCGGTGGCGAACAGGACTCGATGGCCGTGGTGCGCGGCGATGACGCCGAGCCCGGACGCGAGGTGTGTTTTGCCGGTGCCGGGTGGGCCGAGCAGCACGACGTTGCGGGCTTCGGTGAGGAACGCGCCGGAGGTGAGCGATGCAACTTGTTGGCGGACTGCTGATTGGTGGTCCCAGTCGAAATCGTCGATGGTTTTGCGGGCTGGGAATCCGGCCCAGCGGATGCGCTGCGCGGCGCCGGACGCGTTGCGCGCTGAGACTTCGCGTTCGAGCACAGCGGCGAGGTAGTCCTCGTGTGTCCAGCCGCCATCGCGGGCTTGATCGGCGAGCCGGGCAGCGGCCTCGACGATGCGTGGGGCCTTCAACGCGGCGGCCAAATAGTTGAGTTGCTTGATCGCGTCCGACGGTGCGGGTTGTTGTTTGGTGGCCATCACGCGACCTGCCCATCGAGTCCGAACGCCCGGTCGTAGTCCGCGAGATCGCGCAGCAGCCCCGTGTCATCGACACGTCGAGGTTCTGTGAACTGTTCGCGCAGTTGCAGTGCTGTCGCCACGTGCGCGGGATCGGTGACGGTCATGTGACGCGCCCACACCCGCTGGTGGTCGGCGACGAGGCGGCCATCGGCACGCACCCGCACCCTGTCCAGATCGGCGGTGACGGTGACGTGGCGGCCGATCACGGTCGGGTCGACGGAGTAGTCGTTGGAATCGACCCGCACGTAGTAATCGCGTCCCAATCGGATCTGGTTGACCCAACCAACCCTGGGAGGAATCGGCGGCAACGCCAACATCGCTGCCCGGTCAGCATCGACGAGATCAATCGGGCGGGCCTTGAGCGTGCGCACCAGACGAGCGTTGGCCCACTGCAGCCAGACGGCGAACTGGTCGTTGAAGTCAGCCGGTGAGTTGAACACGCGGCCCGGCATGAACGATGTCTCGAAGAACCCGTTGCGACGCTCCACGATTCCTTTCGATTCAGGGTCGCGGGGCTTGAGCTGATGAACTCGGGTGGCGAGCGTTCC
>JANMVY010000543.1:0-1901 GCA_031393535.1 Actinomycetes bacterium
GTGATACGGGAAGTACAGGCATGCCGCGTTGGGTAACGCGATGGTGTCGGGCACCTCGAACGTTGACGCCGCCGGACAGATGACGTACTCGGCGAATCCGCCGTGCGCCTGCCGCGTGGTTGCGGCAACGCGTGTGCCGACGCGTGCTTCGGTACCTGGGCCGCACGCGTCGACGATGCCCATGGTTTCCATACCGGGGCTGTAGGGCAGCTCGATGCGCACGGCCATGTTGCCGCCCGTGACGCGTTCGAGATCGTTCAGGTTGAACGGCACGGCGAGCACTCGGACGCGTAGTTCACCAGGACCGGGCTCGGGCACATCGACCTGGTCGAGTTGCAGTGCTGTGCCGGGCGGCCCGTACGCATGGGTGCGCCACGCGCGCATGGTGGAGGGGGCCATTGGTGTCCTGCCTATTCCGGTTGCAGACCGAAGCGGTCGATGTATGTGGCGAACTCGCGTCGTACAGCGGTCGGGTCGACGCCGTACTCCTCGGGCGAATACCGGTGAATGCCGTCGATGCCCTTGGGGTGCGCCGCGATATAGGTGCGCATCGCGGCGGCGCCGGTATCGGTCATCGGAAGGTCGAGCGCGTCGTAGATGTTCGCGATCTCGGCGAACTGGTCGGCGACGAAGTCGCGGAAGTACATGTCGTAGAACACCGCGCCGGGATACGCGTGAGCGGCGCGCACGTTGAGCGCATGCTCGACCTTGGCCTGGAGTCGGCGAGTCCAGTCGCTCGCGATCTCGAACGGATCGACCTCGTCGCTCCCTCGTGAGCGCACCAACGTCGTGAGGCTTGCGTACGACGTCATCGACTTCACCGGGTCGCGGTGGGTGAAGACAATGCGCGCGTCGGGATAGGTCGCCAGCAGGTGTTCGAGACCCCACAGATGCGCGCCGGTCTTCAGTACCCAACGCTCACCGGGCTTGCGCCAACCGAGGTGTTGGAGTTGGCGACGGTGGAAGTCGTAGACGTGGGCGAAATCGGCTTCGTCGTCGACCCAGTCCTCGTAGCTCGGTACGCGGAACTGGTTGTGGAACAGCGGCGTGCACATTGCCTCACCCATCATCACCACGCACTCCTGCGACAGGAGTGCGCCGGTCGGGTGCATCGCCTTGAACAGTTCCGAGTAGCGATCGCCGGCGGGTATCAACGCCTGGCACGCGGCGATCCGCGGGTCGGTAGCGGCGTCCTCGGTGGTCGGCGGGGGCGACGGGAACATCAACTCCCATGTGAGTGGTGCACGGTTCGCCGGGTCCTGCGCCAATATGTCGTGCAGGATCGTGGTGCCCGTGCGCGGGAGGCCCACGATGAAGACGGGTCGCTCGATGCCCACGTCCGCGATCGCCGGGAAGCGCTTGCGGTCCTCGACATATCGCAGGCGGTTCACCGTGTGGAGCAAGATGCGCTCGCGGGCCATGTACCGGCCCGCGTCGTTGAGCCGAGCCTCCGTGTTCAACGAGTCGACGAAGCGGCCGAGTGGCTCGAGAAACGGACCGGGACCGAAATCGGTCAGGCCCTCGGTGCGTCCGCGGGCCTCCGCGACCAACGAATCCACGACGAACTCTTGGGCATCGGTCACCGATTCGCCTCCACTGGTTCGCGGCACGCATCGAAGGACGCGAGCGGTGTTTTCGCGCGTGCCCCGGTTGATCGTCCGGTTGCTACATTGCGGCGGCGATCATAGGGGGAACTTCGTTGCGATTCGGTCTGTTCCTGATGCCAGAGCCCTTTCCGTGGTCGAACTGGACGCTGTCGTACGACCTGAAGCTCGAAGAAATCGTGGCGGCGGAGCGACTCGGCTTCGACGAGGTGTGGGTGGGTGAGCACCACACGGGGGCGTACGAGAACATTCCTGCGCCCGACATCTTCATCGCGAAGGCGTCCGCCTTGACGCATC
>JANMVY010000306.1:0-1561 GCA_031393535.1 Actinomycetes bacterium
CGGCGCGAGCTCGGGCTGCTCCGCTACTGCCGCCCAGCGTGTCGGCTCGGCGGATCCGAACAAACTGAAGCCCGGTGGATCGAAACTCGGCTCTGCCCTTGGCGTGAAGAGTCTACCCCCGAGTGCCACTGCTGGGCTCGCTGGGTCCACCGCCGTGCAGTCGTGCCCGGCGCAGGGAAGGACTAGCCACGGAACAGGGAGCCAGTCGCCGCAGTATGGGCAGAAGTCGTTGTTCATCGGCAGCGGGAGGACCGGCACGATGTTCTCTGCCGGCGGCAGGGAGATGCCCGGTCCACCCGTGTTGCTCTCGGCGATGAGGTTGCTCGAGTAGTGGTTGGTGAGCTCGCGGACGAACGGGCTGGCGGCGAGCGTCCGGTGCCACATGACGCCAGCGATCGGTGTCTCGGCGGGCACGCCGGACGGATACAGCGACCCGAACGTGGCACCCGACCACCGCGGGCGATCGCTTCCCGACACGTCCCATGTCGTGGTGAAGGTCGGCCCCACGGCCAGATCGTATCGGAGGAGGTGCTCGCCGTTTGGGTCGAGGCCGTCAAGAGTGACGAAACGCCAATCGATGGGCTCGATGCCGCGTCGTGAGACGTAGCGGTCGGGACGGGCTCGAACGCAACCGCCAGCGAGCTCTGGTCCGAGGAGAGGCTCGCACTGGAGGCGCGAGTCGATGCCGCCCCGCGCGATGGCACACGGACAGAAACGGAACCCGGTCTCGAGCGCGGCCAGTGTCAGCGCCGTGCCGTCGACGGGGATGACCACGTCGGCGATGCGGGGTGCACCACTAGGTCGGTTTTCGATCCATCCGTCCGCGCAGGGCTGGGGATCACAGGCATCTCCCAGCGCCGGCACCCTCTGCACGACCTCGGCGTCTACATTGCAGTTGCGCTGGTCGTTCGCGATCATCGGACAGTTGTCGCACTGGTCCGGAACGGGATCTGGGTCGCTGTTCAGCTCGCAATCTACGTCGGGTCTCCCGCCGACCACGTCGCATCGGCAGTCGTCGCCGATGCCATCGTGGTCGCAGTCGGCCTGCCCCTGATTGGCCACGCCGACGCAGTTGTCGCACGCGTCCGGAATGTCGTCGTCGTCTACGTCGCCGTCGAGCTCGTCCGTGCCGACCTGCGCGATGCACGTATAGGTGTCGACGCCGCTCTGTGGAGGGCACGCCGCAACCATCGAACCGTCCCTCACGTGCTGCGGCGGGTTGTAGATGCCCCAGCAGTTGTCATGAATGCCAGCGAGGCCGTCACCGTCCGGGTCGATCTCGTCTGCGGTGCGGCCTCCGTCGCGGAACGATCGGCGTGCTTCGCGCTCGTCAACGGTAGGGCAGTCAGCGGCACCGGTCCACACGGTCGCCTCGGTGTCTGGCGGACCCGCGACCTCGGGATGCGTCGGACCGGCCGCGCTCACCGTCAACACGCCACCCGTGCTCACGCCGCTGACCGGCGTGGTCAGTTGCCCCAACCGCGTGGTCGTGTTTCAGACCACGGCCAGCGGCACGGGGCCGTTCACGTATCTGTGGCGCATGAACGGCGCGGTCATTCCC
>JANMVY010000577.1:0-3748 GCA_031393535.1 Actinomycetes bacterium
CTTTGATCGCCGCGAGCAAGAACAGTTGGTAGTCCATCGACAGGCCGAACAGCAGGGCGAAGAAGAACAACGGCGCCCACGCGTCGACGAAACCTTGGTTCTCGATGCCGAGCAGGCTCGCGCCATAGCCGTGCTGGAAGACCAGCGTCGCGAACCCGAAGCTGGCACCGACCCCCACGAGGTTCAACAGGATCGACAGAATGGCGATCGGTAGGCTGCGGAACACCACGAGGAGTAGCACGAAGGCCACCAGCATGATCAGCCCGATGGCCAGGGGTGCCCGGCCGACGAGCACGCCGGTGAGGTCGTGGTTCTGCGCGGCAGGGCCGCCGACGAGCGCTTCGGGTACCTCAGAGCGCAGCATGCCGCGCAGTCGGGCCACGAGGTCTGAGGTGGCTTGGTCGTCGACCGCTGTCTTCGGGGTGACGCGCACCGCGGTGCGGCCGGTCTCGACGGTGTCGGTGACGATCTGCGCGGCGGCCACGTTCTGGTCGGCCGACGCGATCGCCACCACCCGCTCCGCGTACGCGCCGGGCACGGTCACGAACAGTGGTGCCGCCGCCCCCGGACCGAAGGACCCGGTCACGATGTCGTAGCCGTCACGGCTCGACTGGCCCCGGTCGACCACTCGGGCGCCCGGCATGCCGAGGCGCATCCCGACCGCCGGGGCGGCGAGGCCGAGCAGCAGCACGAGACCGAGCACGAGCGTGACGGCCGGGCGACGCAGGGCGAGACCGGTCCAGCGGGCCCACCGACCCTCGGCGGCCCGATCGGGGTCCTCTTCGCCCTTCTCGACGAGCACCCGGTCACCGAGCGCGACGAGGATCGCCGGCAGCAGGGTGAGCGAGGCCACCGACACGGCGACCACCGACAAGATCATGCCGAGCGCCATCGAACGGAACACCATCACCGGCACCACGAACACCGCCGCGAGCGACAACACGACCGTCAGCGCGGACAAGAACACGGCCTTGCCCGCGGTCGACAACGTGCCCGCGATCGCGTCCTCGGCGTTGGTACCGTCCTCACGCTCCTCGCGGTAGCGCGACACGATGAACAAGCTGTAGTCGATGCCGACCGCGAGGCCGATCATCATCGAGAAGTTCATCGACCACACCGACAACGGGGTCATGGCGGTGAGCAGATGCAGCGAGGCGTAGCCGACCGCGATGCCGGCCAGCGCCAGCACCAGAGGGAGACCCGCCGCGATCGCCGAGCCGAACGCCACGAACAACAAGATGATCGTGGGCAGGCCCGACAACAGCTCGGCCCTGTGGAGGGCCTTCTCGTTCAGCGCGTTGAAGTCGTGCCACACAGCCCACTCACCGGTCACGTCGACCTTCGCGCCGGCTGCTAACGACGCGGCGCGCACGAAGGACATGAGCTCGCCGGCCGACTCGGGACGTTGGGCGTCGTTCTTCGCCACGAGCTCCACCGGGATCAAGGCGACCGTGCCGTCAGGCGAGATCAACCCTGCTGCGGCCGGTCGCGACAGCGGGTCGACCACCGACCCGGCACCCGGCGCGCCCGCCAACGCGGCAACGAAGGCTCGGAGTCCGGTCGGGTCGTCGGCGATCGGCGCCTGCTGCGAGTACGTGACGATCGCGGCCTCGGCGCCGACCGCGGGGAAGTCGCGTCGCAACTCGTCACGCACCTGCTGCGCGATCGAGCCTTGCGCCTCCCACCCTGCGCCCGACATCGCCCCGTTGAGCGTGAGCGCCAACGGTCCGGCAACGAGGGTGACCGCGAGCCACGCGAGCATCACGCGCCCGCGCCGGCGCGCCGAGAATCGAGCGAGCCGCGCGAACCACGCTTCGTGGGGTTCGGCGCCGTGCGCGGGCGGCGGGGAGGCCGCGGCCGATGGCTCGGCGACAGGGGCGGTGTACGAGATGGTCATGGGGTGCTTCCTTCGACGAAGTCAGTATACCCATAGGGGTATACTGACACCACCCTTGAGGCTCGGCCGAACTGCCGAAACCCGCTCCGGTAGGCTCCCGCGCTGTGGACGAAGCACACAGCCGGCCAAATGCCGAGCAGGCGCGCTACTGGACCGAGGACGGCGGACCAAGTTGGGTTCGCGACGAAGTCATGTACGACATCATGCTCAGGCCGTTCAATCAGGCGCTCCTCGATGCACTCGACCCCCGCCAGGGCGAGCGGGTGCTCGATGTGGGATGCGGTTTCGCCGGCACCACTCTCGCGATCTGTGCGCGGGGCGCCCGGGTTCATGGGGTCGACATTTCGCCTGCCATGATCCAGCGTGCCCGCGAGCGTGCAGCCGAGGCAGGGGCAAACGCCACGTTCACAGTCGGCGACGCGCAAGAGGACCCGCTTGGTGGGCCGTACGACGCCGTAACCAGCCGTTTCGGTGTCATGTTCTTCGCCGACCCGGTGCGCGCCTTTCGCAACTTCGCGAGCGCGACGCGACCCGGCGGTCGATTGGTGTTCATGTGCTGGCAACCCCTCGAACGCAATCCGTGGATGAACGCCGCGTCCGGTGTGCTGCGGGGTCTGCTCGACGATCCTCCTCCGCCGCCCCCACCAGGAGCAGGCCCGTTCGCGTTCGGCGTCGAGGAGTTCGTCGAGCGGGTGCTCACCGACGCCGGCTGGGCCCACGTCGCGATTGCGCCGTTCGAGACCCGCGCTCGCATGGGTGGCAACGATGGCGTGAATGGCGCAGTCGACCAGGCGCTGAGCAGCTCGGCGGCCAAGGCGCTGCTGACGGCGGGCGATGCGACGTTGCGCGATCGTGCGGCGGCGATCCTCAGGGCGCAGTTCGAGACGCTGAGCGTCGACGGCGTCGTGAGCTTTCCCGCCGCCGTGTGGTCGGTCACCGCGCGGATCTGATCCGGCCCGACCGCCGAGGGCCGGCGCCATAGCTCGACGGCAGACGCCGACGACCGCTGCCGGCGCCTCGGGGTGGGCCGGATCGCGGTCAGACGGCGAACTTGTAGCGCACCGGTAGGTGCTTGTAGCCGACCACGAAGCTCGACGTGATCCATGTCGGATCCGCGGTGCGCTCGATCGACTCGAGGCGGTTGGCGAACTCGCGGAACAAGGCACGCTGCGACATGCGGGCCAGGTGGGCACCCATACAGAAGTGCTCGCCGATGCCGAAGCCGAGGTGGCGGCTGTTCTCGCGATCTATGCGGAACGTGAACGGGTCGTCGAAGACGTCTTCGTCGCGGTTGGCCGACGCGTAGAACAACACGAGCGGATCGCCTTGCGTGATCTTTTGACCTCGCACCTCGGCGTCGTGCGCCGCGGTCCGCATCATGTAGTTCACCGGGGTGGTCCACCGCACGACCTCGTCGACCGCG
Organism: Actinomycetes bacterium; assembly: GCA_031393535.1. Lineage (GTDB taxonomy): Bacteria > Actinomycetota > Acidimicrobiia > Acidimicrobiales > WLNW01 > WLNW01. The sequence goes on from JANMVY010000577.1 coordinate 3,321, forward strand.
GTCGCCAACAGATCAGGCTGGGCGCGGAGTCGAGCGATCTGGTCGGGGTGCTCGATGAACGCGTTGAGGCCGCCGGCCAACGAGTTCTTGGTGGTGTCGTGTCCCGCGGTGAACGCGATGAGGCAGTAGCCGAACGTCTCCATCGCCCCCATCGGCTCGCCGTGGACAGTGCCGTTGGCGATGATGCTCGCCAGGTCGTTGGTCGGGTTGGCGCGGCGGTCGGTGATGATGCGGTCGAACAGGGCGTACAGCTCGCCGCCGAGCTCCATCATCGCCTGCTCGTGGTCGCCTGGGCGCCGCAGCTCGTCGTCGTCCGCGGCGAACAGTTCGTTGGTGAGCTTCAAGATGAGGGGTTCCTGGTCGCGGGGCACCCCGAGGATGGTCGACAGCACCCGGAGCGGGTGGGCGGCGGCGACGTCGAGCGCGAG
>JANMVY010000582.1:0-5530 GCA_031393535.1 Actinomycetes bacterium
GCGCGTCGGGTGAGGTCGACGGCATCTTCGAGCTCGAGCCGATGTGCATGTTCACGACTGTGTCGGTCTCTTCGCAGGCTCGGAAGAACGGGTCCCAGAAGCCGCCTTTGTCGTGCACCGACGGGAGGCCGAGCGGCACCGGGTTCTCGCTGAAGGCCACGGCGTGGCTGCCCTTGGCGGCGCAGCGCCGGATCTCTGTCGCCGCCAGCTCGGCGTCCCACAGCGGGACGATGGTGAGCGGAATCAGCTTGTCCTTGCCTGCTCCCGCGCACCAGACGTCGATCATCCAGTCGTTGTATGCCTGCACACAGAGCAGGGCCAAGGTCTTGTCCTGGCGTTCGTGGAATGCCTGACCACAAAAGCGGGGGAGCACGTTCGGGAAGCAGATCGACGCGTCGGTATGGTTCGCCGCCATGTCCTCGAGGCGTTCCTTCTGCTTGTAGCAGCCCGGTCGGATCTGCTCGAAGGTGACCGGCTCGTTGTCGAGGTTCTCGAAGCCGCTGGCGGCCGAGAGCTTCGGGAACGGGTAGACGAGGTCGTCGTAGAGCCAGATGTCGCACCAGTCGCCATCGGGGGCGTTGCGCTCGAACGAGAACACACCGCCCGCGAAGTCGAACTTGGCCTTCTCGCGCACGACACGGGGACCGCGGTCGCGATACTCGGCCGGCAAGCGCTCGGTCCACAGCTCGGGCGGCTCGACCACGTGGTCGTCGACCGAGATGATGCGTGGGATCTCCATCACGTACCCCTTTGAACGTTCTGACTGGCCGTCAGCATGCCTGGTTGTCGCACCCATTGCCAGCACGCCGGGCGTGACAAAAGGCCCTTTCTGCACCACCGGCCCACACGCACCTGCCGCGGCAAGGTCACCGCGAATCAGCGGAGTCGCCGCGCGCGAAGATCGGCGAGCAGCGCGTTCGTCGAGCTGTCGTGGCTCGGCGGGGCCGGGTCGACCGCGGTGATCTCCGGCTCGATGCGACGGGCCAGCACCTTGCCCAACTCGACACCCCACTGGTCGAAGCTGTTGACGCCCCAGATCGTGCCCTGGACGAAGATCTTGTGCTCGTACAGCGCGACCAGCGCGCCGAGCGTACGGGGGTCGAGACGATCGGCGACGATCGTGGTGGTGGGGTGGTTGCCCGGGAATGTCCGATGGGGGACGAGGCGTCGTTCGACGCCCTCGGCACGCACTTCGGCCGCGGTCTTGCCGAACGCGAGCGCCTGTGTCTGGGCGAGGCAGTTCGCGAGCAACAGATCATGGTGCGCCGCGAGCGACGGGTGGTCGGGGTTCGCGAACGCGATGAAGTCGGCGGGAACCAGGCGGGTGCCCTGGTGTAGAAGTTGGTAAAACGCATGTTGGCCGTTGGTGCCGGGTTGACCCCACACGACCGGCCCGGTGTCGATACGCATCGAGCGTCCGGCGAGGTCGACCGACTTGCCGTTCGACTCCATGTCGAGTTGTTGCAGATACGCCGGGAATCGCGCGAGCGCCTGGCTGTACGGCAGCACAGCATGGCTCGACGCGCCGAAGAAGTTGCCGTACCAGATCCCGAGCAGGGCCAACAGCACCGGCAGGTTCTCGGTGAGGGGTGCGCCGCGGAAATGTTGGTCCATCGCGTGGAACCCGTCGAGCATCGCGCGGAAGTTGTCGGCCCCGATCGCGACCATGAGCGACAAGCCGATCGCAGAGTCGTAGCTGTAACGCCCGCCGACCCAGTCCCAGAACTCGAACATGTTCGCCGTGTCGATACCGAACGCCGCGACTTCCGCAGCATTCGTGGACACCGCGACGAAATGGTGGGCCACTGCGTCGGGGCCCAGAGCGTCGACGAGCCACTGACGCGCGGTGCCGGCATTCGTGAGGGTCTCGATGGTGGTGAATGTCTTCGACGAAATGACGAACAGGGTCGAGGCCGGGTCGAGGTCCTGCAACGCGTTGTGGATGTCGGTGCCGTCGACGTTCGAGACGAACCGTACGACGAGCGACGGCGCGACAAACACGCGCAGCGCGTCGTACGCCATCGCCGGGCCGAGGTCGCTGCCGCCTATGCCGACGTTCACCACGGCCCGAATGGGCTGGCCGGTTGCGCCGCGCCAACCTCCTGAACGCACCGACTCGCTGAACGCGGCCATGCGGTCAAGGACGTCGTGTACCGCCGGCACGACATTGACGCCGTCGACCACGATCGAGGCCCCGCGCGGCGCCCGCAGCGCGACATGCAGGACCGCACGATTTTCCGTGACGTTTATACGTTCGCCGCAGAACATCGCGTCTGTGCGGTCACGCAGACCGGACCGCTCGGCCAGCGCGACCAGCAGCCGAATCGTCTCGGCAATGACTCGGTTCTTGGAGTAATCGACCGAGAGACCCGCTCCCTCAGCCCGAAACGAGTTGCCGCGATCGGGTTCGGACGCGAAGAGGTCGCGCAGGTGCACCCGGCGAACGGCGCGGTGGTGCTGGGCGAGCGCACGCCATTGGTCGGTTTGCTCGATGCGTGCCTGCGTGGGCATGTGGACCTCCGGGTCGGGTTGGCCACCAGCGTGGCACGGCGACACTGCAGTGTGGTCGTGGGCTACGCGATGTGGCGACCGTCGCGGACAACTCCGAGGGCGACCTCGGCTCGTAGCCGGCCGATCTCAGCCCGCAGCTTCACGACTTCTTCGAGCAGGTTCTCGATGAGCACGCGATCGACACCGGCCAGACGCGAACGATGGTCGGGCACGTCGACATCGGGGACGATCGCTATCGGCACCTCGACAACCGGTGCCTCCGGCGAGATGAAACCGGGTGATGACACGAGGTCGAGGATTCGCTCGCGAACCATGCCCGGGTCGCGGCGTATGGCAAGCAGCAGCGCTGTGGCGCGGCCCGTGGGTTCGCGCAACAACCCGAGCAGCAGGTGCTCGGTACCCACGTAGCCCTGACGAAAGCCGTCGGCTTCGCGCACGGCGATGGTGAAAGCGGTCGCCGTGGATTCGGCGAGGGGAAGCGGTCGGACGCGCGCCGGGTCGACCGCGACCGGCACTGAGGTGGCCGCCACTCCTTCACGGAGCAACGCCGGGTCGGCCGCGACGGCCCGCAGGACGCTGCCGGCGACCCCGCTGTGACCCGCGAGCGCGACCACGAGGTCCTCCGGCTCGACCTGATGAATACCGCGGGCGTACGCCTCGGCTTCGGCGCGTGCGACCGCGGCGCGGGCGGCGTCACTGAAGCGGTCATACACGAGGTCAAGTCTGGCCGCGATCGAGCGTCGCTGTCGCCTCGACTGTCGGGACGAGTCAACCGAGGCGACCGCGAAGTAGCGTGGCCCGGTCACGACAGAGGAGCAGCCCGCGTATGAAGCTCGGTCTCGTTTTCGGGTACTGGACGGCCCAGCCGAACCATCAGGCGGTCGCGCTGGCCCAAGAGGCCGAACAGCTCGGCTACGACTCCGTGTGGACTGCCGAGTCCTGGGGCAACTGCGCGTTCACGTATCTCACCTGGATTGCGGCGCACACCTCGACTATCAAGCTCGGTACGGGAGTGGTGCAGTTGTCGGCTCGCACTCCGTCGGCCACCGCAATGGCCGCGATGACCCTTGACCACCTGTCGAACGGTCGCCTGATCCTCGGCCTTGGCGTTTCGGGCCCGCAGGTCGTCGAAGGGTGGTATGGCCGTCCGTCGAACAAGCCACTCGCACGTACGCGCGAGTACGTCGAGATCATCCGCGCCGCGTTGCGGCGCGAGGGACCCCTCACGAGCGACGGCGAGTTCTACCCGTTGCCGTACCGCGGTGAGGGATCGAGTGGCTTAGGCAAGCCGCTCAAGATCATGACCCATCCGCTGCGGAGCGAAATCCCGATCTTCCTTGGCGCGGAGGGCCCGAAGAACGTCGCGCAGACCGCCGAGATCGCCGATGGCTGGTTACCGCTGTACTACTCGCCCTACCGCCCCGAGGTCTACGCCGATCAGCTCACGGCAGCGAAACCCGGGTTCGAGATCAGTGCGCTCGTCAACTTCACCATCACCGATGATGTGAAGCAGGGTTTGTGGCCGGTGAAGGCGTCGCTCGGGTTCTACATCGGCGGCATGGGTGCCAAGGGTCAGAACTACCACACGAAGTTGATGTCGCGCATGGGGTTCGAGGAAGAGGCCCACAAGATTCAGGACCTTTTCTTCGCGGGCAAGCGCGACGAAGCGATAGCCGCGGTGCCCGATGACTTCGCCGACGAGATCTCACTCGTCGGCCCGCCCGCCCGCATCACGCAGCGCCTTGAAGCATGGCATCGGAGCCCGGTCACCACGCTGCTGGTATCGGGTCGTGACAAGTCACAGATGGCGGCAATCCGCGACCTCGTCCACGGCTGATCACCGATTGGCGAGCGAGCGCGCCTCGGCCCGCAGCTGATCGCGGAACGCCGGTGCCGCGATCGCGATCAATCGCTCGGCGCGCTCGCGGATGCTGCAACCGCGCAACTCCGCGATGCCGTGCTCGGTCACCACGTTGTCCACGGTGTTCTTCTCGGTGGTCACCACCGAGCCGGGCGTGAGCCGTGACACGATGCGCGACACATGGCCGCGTTGCGCGGTCGATTGGCAGACGATGAAACCCTGCCCTCCCTCGGAGTACATCGCGCCGCGCGCGAAGTCGGCCTGACCTCCGCTGCCCGACCAGTAACGTCCGGCAATCGTCTCCGACGCACACTGCCCGAGCAGGTCGACTTCGGTCGTCGCATTGATCGAGACGAAGTTCGGCTCGCTGCCGATGACCCGCGGATCGTTCACCCAGTCGACGCGCAGCATCTCGACCACCGGGTTCTCGTGGATGAAGTCGTACACCCGTCGCGTGCCGAGGCAGAACGTGGTGACGATACGCCGCGGGCGGCGTTGCTTGTGCGTGCCGGTGACGACACCGGCCTCGACCAGATCGACGATGCCGTCGCTGAGGAGCTCGGTGTGCACGCCGAGATCGCGATGGTGGCGCAGGAACGCAAGCACGGCATTGGGGATCGCGCCGATGCCTACCTGAAGCGTCGCGCCATTCGGGATGCGATCGACCACGTACTCGGCGATGGCCGCGTCGACCGGTCCTGGGGCCTGCGGTTCGATCGTGACCAGCGGGCGGTCGACTTCGATCGATGCCGTGATCTGCGACACGTGGATCTGGTTTCCCCCGAACGACCGGGGCATCTGTGCGTTGACCTCGACGAGGAACGGAACCTTGCCGATGAACGGCGCGACGTAGTCGGCGTTCGTGCCAAGAGAGTAATACCCGTGCCGGTCGCCCGGAGCGACCGCGGCGAGCACCAACTTCGGCCCGTCGAGGCGCTCGAGCAGACGGGGTACGTCACTGAAGTTGCACGGCACGAGATCGATCGTTCCCCCGTGGAACGCGGGTCGGGTCACCGGCGACAAGAAGTAGCTGCGATGGCGCAATCGGTCGCCATGCACACCGTGCAACGTCGGGTGGTCGTGCAAGGCGTGCATCTGGTGCACGCGGACTGCTTGCAGGTCGCCCGCGACCGCTTCGAGTTGCTCCATGAGCGCGAC
>JANMVY010000632.1:0-2365 GCA_031393535.1 Actinomycetes bacterium
TCCGACTACTTCCGTCGTCAGTGCGTGGTGTCGGTGGAGGACGTCGAACCCGGCCTCGATGCGATGCTCGCCGCGTATCCCGACAATGTGGTGTTCGCGTCCGATTATCCCCATGCCGATGGCACCTTCCCCGGGGCGACCGACGAGTTGCTCGCGACCGAGGTGTTGACCGAGTCGCAACGCCACGCCGTGCTCCGCGGCAACGCGGCCCGCTTCTACCGATTGGATCCGCCATGACCACGCTCGATGTCGTACCGCTCACCGCGACGATCGGTGCCGAGATCCGCGGGGTCGACCTCGCGACGGCACCTGATGATGCCGAGGCCATGTCGCGCATCGAACGCGCGTTGCACGACCACCTGGTGATCTTCTTCCGCGAGCAGCAACTCACGCCCGACCAACAGATCCGATTCGCCGGATGGTTCGGACCGTTCGAGCACCACGCGTTCGCGAAGCCGCACCCCGATCATCCCGAGATGACGGTGCTCGACCAGATCACACCAGAGACCGACGGCGCGAACTCGTGGCACTCAGACTCGTCGTTCACGGAACGACCCGCGCTCGGATCAGTGCTCGCCGCCGTGCAGCTACCGCCGCTCGGCGGCGACACGTGCTGGGCATCGATGTACGCGGCATTCGACGCGCATCCTCGGCATCTCGAAGGCCGAGAGCGACGTGCTGCTGCCGTTCCTGCTGCAGCACGTGCAGCGGCCTGATTTCCAGGTGCGTTTCCGCTGGGCCCCTGGCTCGGTTGCCTTCTGGGACAACCGCGTCACCCAGCACTTCGCGGTGCCCGACTACACGGGCCACCGCCGCATCATGCACCGCGTGGCACTCACCGGCGAACGCCCCGCCTGAACGCGCTCGACGCCATGGCACATCATTGCGTGGCCGGGGGTCGTTTCGGGAACTGACCCTTCGGCCTGCCGCGACCCGGTGGACCGGCAAAGGCCTGCGCGATCGCGATCCAGCCGCGTGCGGCATCACCATGCACGTCGAGATCGGTGTCGGCCACGTTGCGCCGTTGTGTGATCACGAGGCAGAAGTCGATTGCCGCGCCGCGCACCGATTCGCGCGGGGCCGCGCCGGGGTCACCCCAGGTCCATACCGCACCGCTCGGCGCGACGAGTTCGACGAACACCGCCGTGTCGTCGAGGTCTCGCCCGTTCGTCGCGTAGCTGAAGCGTCGCGCGCCGACACCGATGTGGGCCACGTGACGTAGCCGATCGGTGGGTTCGCGGGTCGCGCCCAGCGTGTCGGCCACATCCTCGCCGTGCGCCCAGGTCTCCATGATGCGCGCAGTGATCTTCGATGCCGGGCTCATGGGCGGGCCGTACCACTCGACGCGCACCTTCGGATCGAGCGTGCGGTACACGTCGATGAGTTCGGCCCGTTCGCGTCGCCACGCGGCATGCACCTCGCGCCCTACACCACCGAGCTCGGGGCCGACGATCGCACGAGCGAACAGCGCGCGGTCGAGCTGCTCGCGCTCGCGGAGCGCGACGAACGCGGCGGGATCCGCGGCGGTGAGACGGGCGCGGTTGTCACCGAAGTAGAGGTGCGCGATCTGGTCGCGCACGGTCCAGCCGGGCGCGGTGGTGGGCAGGGCCCACCCCGCCTGGTCGAGCGGTTCGAGCAGCAGGTCGAGCGAAGCGTGCTCCGCGGCAAGGTCATCGCAAAGATCGTTCAGGTCGGGCACGGGGCGACACTACCGGCCCGGCTGCGAACCGGACACGGGCGTTCGCTACCGTGGAACGCCTATGGGCAAGGTCCTCACCTCTCTCCCCGTCGGCGAGCGCGTCGGTATCGCGTTCTCCGGCGGACTCGACACCTCGGTCGCGGTTGCGTGGATGCGCGAGAAGGGCGCCGTGCCGTGCGCGTACACCGCCGATCTCGGTCAACCCGACGAACCTGATCTCGAAACGGTGACCGAGCGCGCGAAGCAATACGGCGCAGAGATCGCGCGTCTCGTCGACTGCCGCGAAGAACTGGTCCACGAAGGCCTGGTCGCGTTGCAATGCGGTGCCTTCCACATCACCACCGCTGGCAGGACCTACTTCAACACGACGCCGCTGGGTCGGGCCGTCACGGGCACGCTGCTCGTGCGTGCCATGCACGACGACGCGGTCGATGTGTGGGGCGACGGCTCCACCTACAAGGGCAACGACATCGAACGGTTCTACCGTTACGGCTTGCTCGTCAACGAGAGCCTGCGCATCTACAAGCCGTGGCTCGACCAGACCTTCGTCGACGAGCTCGGCGGCCGGGCCGAGATGAGCGAGTGGTTGCTCGCGCGCGGCCTGCCGTATCGCGCGAGCACCGAGAAGGCGTACTCGACCGACGCGAACATCTGGGGCGCGACCCA
>JANMVY010000634.1:0-2934 GCA_031393535.1 Actinomycetes bacterium
GGCGTAGCGGAGCGCGATGCGTTGATCGAGAGCGGCGAACGTGCCGAGCTTGATGCGCCGTCGGAGGGTGGGCTGGCCGACGAGGAGGCAGGCGAACGCGGAGTGGGAGTCCATGTCGGCGTTGGTGAGCAGGCGGAGCTCTTCGAGCTGATCGACGGCGAGGAGGTGCGCTTCGTCGACGACGACGACGACGCGTTTCCCGCGTTCGTTCTCCTCGGCAGCCAACGCATCGGTGGTTTGTGGGATCAATGACGCCTTGTGGAAACGGGGCACGCCGCCGAGGGCGGTGACGATGGCGGCGTAGATGCCGCGGGCGCCGATGGCCGGGTTCCCGAGGTAGATGATGGTGTGGCGGGAGGCGTCGAGGGCAGCGGTCGCGGCTCGGGTGGCGACGGTCTTGCCGGACCCGACTTCGCCGGTGATGACACCGAGGGCACGTTCGGTGATGCACCAGGTGATGCGGGCGACGGCCTCGCCGTGGCCGGCGGTGCGGTGCAGCATCTGGGGTGCCAGGTCCCGCCCGAAGGGCGTTCTGGTGAACCCGTAGTGGGCTTGAAGGACATCGATGCTCATCGGTTGAGGTCGCTCTCTGGGTCGGGGATCATGAGCTGGCCGGGGCACTGGTCAGGGTCGGTCGTCTCGACGAGCGCCGAGTAGTCGATGGGTGGGCTGTGCTCGGCCAGCTCGGTGGCGTGGCGGTCGGCGAGAAGAGCGAGGTAGTCGATGCCGGTCGCCGCGGGCGGTGGGACCTGTTCGGGTTTGGCCATCGGGTGGGTGTGACGGCCGATGACACGGGGCACGCCTTGGCCCATCGGTCGGCCTTGCCAGCGGACCTCGATGGCGGTGAGGTCGAACGGGTCGAAGATGAGCTCGACGCGGCGGCCGACGAGGGAAGCGTCGACTTCGTAGGTGTTGCCGTGCAGGCTGACCGTCGCGGTCTTGGTGACATGCGCTGCTCGGACCACAAGAACGCTTCGTGGAGCTGGTCTGGGGTCGGGAGCAGGAATGCTCCGCCGGCCATGAATCGTTCCAGCGGAGCCGCTTTGGTCTCGGAGTGAACGCGACGGTGGTAGGCGGTCTCGATCCACGCGGCGAACAGCCGGTTCATCTCGATGAGGTCACCGATGTCGCCGCGGGCGGAGATCTCCACGAGGAACTGGTCGCGGACGGTGCGGAAGAACCGTTCGATCTTGCCTCTGCCTTCGGGTCGACCGGGTCGGCTGTGCACGAGGCGGATGCCGAGCACCGCGCATGCCCGCAGCAGCGGCGCGGCAACAAACGCACTGCCGTTGTCGACATAGATCGAGCGGGGAATGCCACGCGACGCGAGGCCGTGACGCAACGCCGCTTCCAAGCGGACGGTGTCCTCGGAGTGACCCCACCGGTAGCCGGGGATCGCACGGCTGTAGTCGTCGATGAACGCGAACAGGTAAGCCTTGTGGCCGCCGACCACCGGTCCGTGCAACGCGTCGCCGGTCCACCGGTCGTTGGCCGCAGCCGCCTCGAACCGACCGAACACGGCCGGCGGGCTCCCATCAGGCCGGGTGTTCAAACCGAGGTTCGCGAACAGTCGCTGCACGGTCCGCCGCGACGGCGACCACCCCTGCGAAGCAGCGATGATCTCCGCGACCTGCGCCGCGGTCCGTCCGGGCACTTCGCGTTTCAGCTTTACCGCCAAGTCCAGCATCGCCGCCGGCGTCGACGGTTCCACGATCCGGCCCGCTGGCACCAAAGCGTCGAACCCGCCGACCTTCCACGCCCGGATCCAACGATCCACGGTGTTGCGGGCCACCCGGACCCGCGCCCCGCCCGGGCCGACGTGATCTCGGGCCGCTAACGCGCGCACCAGCACACCCCGCTCAGCGTTGGTCAACGCCGGATCGGCGGCCTCGCGGATCAGCGAGTAGCGGAACAACGCGACATCACGACGACGGTCAGACACAGGGCCTCCAGGCCTCGAGGAACAAGGCTCGGGACGCTGACCGCTCAAACAGGCGCCGCCCAGGGGCAACCCGTGTTGGAAAGAAGCCGACCGCGGCTCGCCTCCGACGCGAACGACCACGGCCCCACCGGCGCCAACCGCAACGACGCCGCCCTCGCCGCGACCCCGACCGCTTCGACCCCGTCACCCACCGGTGTTCCCGTCGGCGCCAACGGCGCAAGCATCGGGTCCAGACCGTGGGCCAGGACCGTGAACCACACCCGGATCTGCTCAGCGTTCACCGCGAACCGGCGAAGCCAGCCGCGCACCGTCGAGACCGGCACCCCCACCACCAACGCGGCCGCTTGCCGATGACCGAACCCGGTTGCCTTCGCCACCAACGCCACGCCGATCACGTCCACCGCGTCGCGACGCCGAAGCAGGCAGTCAGCGCCGAGCAGCACATGACTGACCCCGCAAGCCACACACCGAGAACGACGAGGACGCCGTCGCAGATCACCGCCACGACAACGAAGCACCCGCCATCGAGCTGACCCCCACGGCGCCAGCCGGCCACCACAACCAGGACAGACAAGCTCGCCCGACACCAGCCCGCGTTCGACTTCGCCGTCGTCGGTTCCTACGATCTTCAACAATGCCTCCGGGCACCAGGAAGGGCCCTCCCGTTACTCGCCAGAGATCATCGGGAGGGTCCTTGCGCGTTCAAGGACACGCACGCTGACCCCACCCGCGAAGAAGGGCAACCCGAAAGCCGCCCCCACAACCGTCCCCACAGTCGATGGCCCTACACCACCAGCGCGTCACCATCCACGATGGCGCTCAACAGACGGGCAGAGTTCGCCCGATCCATCCACGTCACCAGGACAGTCATCTCCACCATGGACTGATCAGTCCTACTGTGGGACTGGTTGACTCTCCGTCGGCGTGAGGCCCACCGCGGCGCAGCTCAGGACTCTCAGCCCGAAGAAGAACGACAGAGGGAGATCGCATGG
>JANMVY010000643.1:0-9551 GCA_031393535.1 Actinomycetes bacterium
GCCGAGCTTTGCCAGCCCCACGAACAACGGCACGGCGTCGATGTCGGTCCAGCTCCACAACACAACGCGGTCGCGCAAACCGACGCCGCGTGCGGCGAGTGCGTGGGCGTGTTGGTTGCCGATGCGATCGAGCTCGGAATAGGTGAACTGTCGATCGTCGAGCGCCACGGCCACCCGAGCTGGAGCAGCGCAGGCCGCCGCACGGAAGACGTCGCCGATCAGCAGGTCTCTCATTCGGTCACCTCGGCTGTGTGGGCCGCAGCGAGGTCACCGCGTGCCATGTTCGCCAACATCACGTCGAGGATCGGCGCCGCGTGGTGCGGTTGGATTTCGTGACCCATGCCTTCGAGCACCACCAGTTCGGCGCCCGGCACCGCGCCGGCGAGCATGCGGCCGTGTTCGATGCCGAGCACCGCGTCGTCGGAGCCGTGCACCACCAGGCAGGGGATCGTGATGCATTGCAACAGCTGAAGGTCGCGCTCGCCGAGCGAACGGTGCTTCGCCGCGCGCGCGACACGCCGCAACGAGTCGCGGGTCCATCCGCGTCGCACACAGCGTTCCGCGCGGGCCCGAGCCGCAGATTCGTCGAAGCGATCGTCGCTCATCACCCGCAGCTCACGCACGAGGTAGTCGACACGCTCATCGAACGACGGGCCCGGTGGGTTCATCGCGATCTCGGTGTACGCGGGCGACCACACCGGGAGCGAGCCGTCACCGGGGCTCGAACCGATGAAGGTGAGCGAGCGGGCGAGCCCAGGGCATTCGATCGCCACACAGCGGGCGATGACCCCCCCGACCGACGAGCCGACGAGGTGTGCGCTCGAGACGTCGAACGCGGCCAGCACGGCCTTGGCATCGTCGACCAGATCCTGGAATCGCATCGGCGGCTCGGGCGGACCCGATTCGGACCAACCGAAGCCCCGGTGGTCGTACACGATGGCCCGATAGCCCGCGCCGACGATGCCGTCGATCAGTTCCTCGGGCCATTCGAATCCTTGCGCGGCCATGCGGTGCACCAACAGCACCGCGACCGCGTCGCGCGGTCCGATCTCCTCGGCCCAGAGCCGAACGCCGGCCGCAGGTATCAGACGCCCGCGGCGTTCTGCTGCGACGAAGCTGCTCACGCGAGCGCCATGTCAGCGACCCTCGATGAACGTCTTCGCGAACGCGGCCATCGCATCGATCTTCGCGCCGACCGAAGCGCCGGCGGGATCGCCGAGACTCCAGGGCATGCACACCGTGGAGCTCACACCCTTGGCCGCGAGGTCGTCGGACAACCGGGGCGTGGGAATCGCGTTCGGGATGACCATCGTCTCGAACGGCCGAGCCGGATCGACGCCTGCGTCGTGCGCCCGCGACCGCGCGTCGTGGAGGCGGGCGAGGAGAACGTCGATCTCGTCGAGGTCGTAGTTCATGCCGAGCCATCCGTCGTTGCGCGCCGCGCGAGCGAGTGCAACGTTGCTCTTGCCGCCGATCCAGATCGGTATCGGGCCGCCGGGCATCGGGTACATGCCGGTCGGCCCGAAGTCGTAGAACTCCCCGTGGAACTCAGCCACACCATCGCGCCAGAAGCGCCGCAGCACCTCGATCATCTCGTCGGTGCGGCGTCCGCGCGTCGCCGGGTCGAAGCCGAGCAACTCGAGTTCCTCGCGGAGCCAACCCACGCCGACACCGAGCGACAACCGGTGCTGCGAAAGCGCAGCCACCGTGCCGGCCTGCTTCGCCACCGAGAACGGGTCGCGCATCGCCAGGATGTACACGTACGGCATGAACGCCAGGCGCGTGGTCACGCTCGCCATCGCGGCGATCGAGGTGAACGGGTCGGGGAACTGCGAGCGCACATCGAACGGGTTCTCACCCGACGGATGCACCGACGCGAACCCGACCGGTACCGCGATGTGGTCGGCCAGTGCGATACCCGCGAACCCGAGTTCGTCGGCGGAACGCGCGACGTCGAGCATCTGGCTCGTGTCCTCGAACATGTAGGCCATCCAGTAACGCACAGGCTTCTCCTTCGGGTGATGGGTACGTCAGCCGACCGGCGGCGACTTCGCGAGCATGACGTCCTCGCCGAGCGCGGGCAGCAGGAACGACGAGAAGTCGGGCCCACGGCGCAACGAGTGACCTCCGTCGACGTTGATGATCTGGCCGGTGATCCAGCGCGCCTCGGGGCCCACGAGGAACCGTGCGAGGTTGCCGATGTCCTCGGGTTCGCCGACGTCGTGCATCGGCGTATTCTCGATGTAGGACGCGTACACCGCGCTCGCGCGCGGGATGCCCTCCATGATCTCGGTGCTGATGAACCCGGGGCGGATCGCGTTGACGCGCACGCGGGTCGGGCCGTACTCATCGGCCGCATTGCGTACCATCTCCTCGATGCCCGCCTTCGACACGCAATAGGCGCCGAAGTATGGATGCGTCACGTGACCGGCTATCGACGACATGCCGACGAACGAGCCATCGGCGCCGCTCGCCGCGGCCGCCACGAGATAGGGCAGCGAGTGCTTCAGGGTGAACAGCGTGCCGAGCACGTTGAGGTGCAGCACTCGCGTGAACTCCGCAGCCTGCTGCAGGTGGTACGGGCCCATGCCGCCGCCACCGCCCGCGTTGGCCACGACCGCGTTCAACGAGCCCGTGGCCTCGAGCGCGGTCGCGATCACCTGCTGCACGTCGGCCTCGTCGGTGACGTCCGCGACGACGTAGCGCACGCTGCCTCCGTGGCCCGCGGCCGCCTTGATCGCCGCGGCGGCATCGGCGAGCTTGCTCTCGGTTCGCCCGCAGATCGTTACCGCGGCTCCGTCGGCCGCCAGCTGCGCCGCACATGCCTTGCCAATGCCGGTACCGCCACCGGTGACGATGGCCGCGTGGCCTTCGAGACCGCCGCTCGGACGTTTCGGCGCGTTCATGAGATCCCCTTGTGGTGCTGGCGCGGATGAGCCGGGGGCCACGCTGGACCCTGGCACCGGCACCGATCGTGCGAGTCCGGCGGGAGTGTTCTACTTGTGCGCCCCGGCTGGCGCAACGACGACCGGTCAGGCGGCCATGCCGGCAACGCGCAGGCTCTCGACGAGCTCGGCCAACGGATCCTCGAAGCGACCCCAGATGCCATTCGCGATGCGGACCGCGACGAGCACGTTGTCACGCCGGTCGTAGAAGAGCGCCGTGGTTCCGCCGGTGTGGCCCACCCACAAGAACCCGCCTGAACACGGGCACAAACCCATCGCCCCTGCGCCGAGCGCGGTGGACGGGTTGAACTGCGACATCCGCGCCCAAATGGCCTCACCGACCGGCCGGTGATCGCGCAGGAGCGCCGTTCCCCACGCGAGCATGCCGTGCAGGTCGGTGACGAGCCCACCCGCGCCGCCACCCGGGTAGTACACGCTCGCGCCGGCGCGGCTGAACAGGCCACCGACGCCGGCCGGCTCGAGCACGCGACCCCACAACACGTCGTCGAGCGGACGACCGGTGCGAGCCTCGATCAGCACACCGAGCACCAAGTAGTTCGTCGACGAGTAGTCCTGGCCACCACCGGGCGCGAACTCGGGTTCGGCCGCGAGCGCGTTGCGTATCACCGTGACCGCGGGGTTCTCGCCGAGGTCTTCGGGGGTCTCCAGATCGTGATAGTCAGGAATACCACTGCGATGCTCGAGCAGTTGGCGCACGGTGATGCCGCGCCCGGCGAGCTCGGGGAGACCGCCGATCACCGGAATCGGCGCCTCGATGTCGATGAGGCCGTCGGCCGCGAGCATCCACACCGCTGACGCGGTCACGGTCTTCGTGATCGACTCGATGTCGAACGTGCCTTCGCCCGAGGCGTCGTACGGTGCGCCGACCCAGTCCCACGCGCCGGGCCGCGACACGGCCGCGACGAGTCCGCTGCTGCCGTACGCGTCCTGCCAGCGGTTCAGCACGCCCTGCAACCCGCCGTCGGACGTACCCTCGCCCACGCCGACAGAAAGTTTGTCCGAACCCGAGTCCTTACCCGAAAGCGCGTTCGCGCCCGTGCCCGCAGGCGGGTTCGACGCTACGACCGTGTCGACGTCGGCGATGCGAACCGTGGGCGCGCGGCTCGGGATGCGCGGCGAGGCCGGCGCAGTGCCCGCGGCGCGTGTACTCGACTTGGGCAGCAACTCCGAAACGACCGACGCCCCGCTAGGCGCGGCCAACAACGGGCGGTCGTCGCGCGCGGTGTCGGGTAACACCACACCGCCGACGAGCGCGAGCAACGCCACGGCGAGCGCCGGCGTCGCGAACCGAAGTGGGGCGAGGCGGCCACCCGGTGCTCGCGAGGTGCGCCGCGCCGCCAGGTCCTCGACCGGCCCCACGAGCGTGACGATCGCGATGGTACCGACGGCCGTGCCTGCGCCGAGCAGCAGGCTGTGCACGCCACGCGAGAGCGGCGCGAGACGCACGAGCAGATGCCACGTGGTGATGACCGCAGCGGTGTGCCACAGGTAGATGCTCAGGCTGCGGCGCCCGATTCCGCGCACTGCGACCCGCACCCCTGGTCGCGCGGCCAGGCGAGCGATCGGTTCGCGGAGCGCAAGCGCGGCCGCGAGCCAACCGCCACCGACCACGAGGTGCAACATGTGGCTGTTGTTGACGACGTCGTCCTGCGGATTCGCCGCGAACGCGACCGCGATTGCAAGCGGCACTGCGGCCAAGGCTGCGAACGCGGCACGGCGGCGCGCGATTCCTGCGGTGCCCGCGTGCCAAAAGCCGAGCACCAGGAACACCGCATAGAGCGTCACGTCGCCGGCACGCCACAACAGGTCGGGCAGCCATGTGTCGTGCCAGGTGACGTGGCGGTACACGAGCTCGAGCGCGAGCGTGACCGCCACCAAACCACCCATGAGCGCGCGTGGCGCCCGGCGGGCCAGCGCATACAACGCGGGCGACAACAGCAACAACCAGAGCAGACACCGGACGTACCAGAGCGGCTGGGAGAGCCAGCCGCTCTCCCACACCGAGCCGCGGGGATCGTTCAGCGGCACGACCCACCAGACGAGGCTGCGCCAGGGCAATGCCGTTTCAGGCGTGTGCTCGAGGTGACGAGCTGCCGCCATCACGAGCCAGGAAACCAGACCGAAGAACCAGAACGGGACGAGCAGCCGGCGAAGGCGATCGGCCACTACGACCCGCGGCGACCGCCGAGCGAACGAACGGGCGAGCAGATGCCCGCTCACGAAGAACATCGCCGGAACCGCGGCGACCACCCAGGTGATCGGCGCCCAGCCGTACGCATGCCAGGTGACCACCCGAACCACGGCGACCGCGCGTACCGAGTCGAGGAACAGATCGCGACCGGACTGGTCGGCGGATGAGCGAACCGGCACCGTCATGCGACCCTCCCGTGTCCCTCCCCGCCCGCGCGGGTACCGTCCGTCGGCGCGCTCACCACCCGCGTCTACGTTCGACCCGACGGTGGCGTTCACCGAGACTTTCTCGCTCATGGTTCACGGCGAGCGAACCGCGCGGCAGCGCGTCGCCAGCGGCTCGGCGCGTGGCCCGCGATGGGGGTTGCCTTTCGCTCGTTCAGCCGGATCGCCATGTCGATGATGCCGTGGTGCGAGTACGTCTGTGCGACGTTGCCGAGCGCGACGCCGAGCCGTGGCTCGTACTGCTCGCTGAGCAGCCCGGTGGGCCCGGCCAGCCCGCAGACCTGGTCGAACAGGTGGGCTGCGTCACGGTCACGGCCGCACAGCAGGTACGACTCGGCGAGCCACAACGCGCAGAGCAAGAACCCGCCCTCGCGACCAGGTAGCCCATCGTCGTGGAGGTATCGGTTGACGACAGGCCCCTTGCGCAGGTGTGTTTCGACGGCTCGTACGGTCGCAACAAACCGGTCATCGGTACCGGGGATCATGCCCGAGAGTCCGACGAAAAGCGCGGCGGCGTCGAGGTCGTCGCTGTCGTAGTTCGCGGTGAAGGCCTGCACGCCCGGGTTCCACGCGTGTTCGAGCACGTCGTCTCGAATATGGTCGCGTACCGCCTCGAGCGGACCGCGACCTGGTCGGCCGTGGCGTTCGAACAACGTCACGGCCCGATCGAGCGTGACCCAGCACATCACCTTGGAATGCACGTGGTGATGCGCCGCCGTGCGCTGCTCCCAGATGCCGTGATCAGGCTCGTGCCAGCGACGCAACACCGCCTCGGAGAACTGCTCGAGCAGGCGTAGGTGATCCTCGGATACCGGCGCGCCGCGGCGGTCGAGCAGGTCGATCAGCATCGCGACGGGTCCGAAGACGTCGAGTTGCACCTGGTGATCGGCGGCGTTGCCGATTCGCACCGGGCGGCTGCCGGCGTAGCCGCACAACTCGGCGATGACCGCCTCGGGACCGAGCACCCCGCCGTCCACCGTGTAGACCGGTCGGAGTTGCTCGGGCTTTCCGCTGCGGTCGACGAGCGCCCGCAGCCAGTCGAGGTACGCGATCCCTTCGGCCGGGCTCCCGAGCCGCGCGAGCGCGGCTGCGGCCATCGCGGCGTCGCGCACCCAGCAGTAGCGATAGTCCCAGTTGCGCACGCCGCCCAGCTCCTCGGGCAGGCTCGTCGTCGCTGCGGCGGCGATGGCGCCCGACGGACCAAAGCACATGGCCTTGATCATCAAGGCGGAACGCAGCACGAGCTCTCGCGCGACGTCGGGCAACTCGAGCTGCTGCGCCCACGACTGCCAATGGTCGTGGGTCGTGATACGGCGTGCGGGTTCTGACCGTCGGTCGGGTGTGCTATCACGGGTACCGAGCCGCAACTCGAGTACACACGGGGTCTGGCCGAGCTGCACGGTGCCGTGCGCGGTCTCGTGCACGCCCTCGCGTTCGATGGTCCACGAAACATTGTGGGCGACGAGCACGGTCGGCGTCGCTGATCCCAGCACTTCGACTACGCCACCGTCGACGCGGAGCTGCGTCGGGCTCCGGCCGAAATCGGGGCGTGGCGCGAACACGATCGACGCCTCACCCGAGCCGCTGAGCACACGCAGCAGATCTGTTCGCCCCGGCGATGTCGCGGCACGTTCGGGGGAGCAGTCGAGGTAGTCGACCACGGTGAGCTCGGGCCAACGGGTTTCGACGATGAGCGAGCTCGGCAGGTACCGCTGCGAGAGCACGTCGCTCGACGACATGGGTCGCACCCGGAAACAGCCGGCGTCGGGACCACCGAGCAGCTCGCCGAACACCGCGGCCGAATCGAGCCGAGGGTGACACAGCCAGGTCACGTTCCCGGTGTCGGTGACGAGCGCCGCGGTGCGTTGATCGGACAGCAGGCTGTGCCGTTCGATGGGAGTCACCGAGGAGCCGAAAAGCCACTGGTGTCGCAGCTCGCCGAGCTCGGCCAAGACGTGGACCACGGCCTCGGGATCACCGATTCGGAACGCAGCACACGAGTCACCCGGGCCGACTTTCACACCGACGTCGGGGCCGCTCAGCGTCGCGAACGCGTCCTCGTCGGTGATGTCGTCGCCCACGAAGAGCACCGCGGTCGCACCGACGACATGGCGGATGCGGTTCAGCGCGTCGCCCTTGTTGGTGTGGACGACGGCCAGCTCGATCACTTCCTTGCCGTGCCGCACGGTGATGTCGCGAAGCCCGGCCGCGACGCGCACGGCCTCCGCGACGGCGCCGGTCGCCTGCGCGCGCTCCGCGAGACGGACGTGCAACGCCACCGAGGTGGGCTTGTGTTCCACGCGTGCGCCGGGCGTGACCGCAGCGATGCGCTCGAGTTCCCGCGCCACCTCGCCCAACACGGCAATCCGTTCGGCCGGGATGTCGGACGCGAAACCTGCGTCGGCTTCCGAGCCGTGACTGCCCACCAGGTGTACCTCGCTCGGCAAGCGGCTCATCAACGCGAGGTCGCGCAGTGATCGTCCGGAGATCACTGCAACCGACGTGTTGTGCAACGCGGCAAGGGACCGCAACGCGGCGATCGCGCCCGGCAGCGGAGGGGCCGCTGACGGGTCGTCGACGATCGGCGCGATCGTGCCGTCGTAGTCACACGCCACGAGAAGGTGGGGCGTGCGGGCCAGCATCCATATTTCCGGCGCACCAGAGGTCATCGTGGACCGTCCACGACTTCGTTCGCCGGCGCCACCGCGTCGAGCGCGCCGAGGAAGGCTCTCGACCAGTCGTGCACCGTCCATCGATGAAGCGCACGACGGTTGCGGCGCATGCGACGCCGTGCCGCATGCTCGGACGTGCCGATTGCGGCGAGAATGCCTTCCTTCACGCTCTCGGTGTCGTGCGGGTTGACGAAGATCGAGCCCGCCATCTCACGTGCAGCACCGGCGAACTCACTCAGGACCAGCGTGCCGAGGTCGTCGAGGCGTGCGGCCACGTACTCCTTCGCGACGAGGTTCATGCCATCACGAAACGGCGTGACCAGCATGACATCGGCCGCCCGGTACAGCGCCACGAGTTCTTCGGTGGACAAACTCCGGTGCAGATAATGCACCGCCGGTGCGCCGACATCGCCATAGTCACCGTTGATCTCGCCGACCAGCCGTTCGATGCGATCTCGCTCGTCCCCGTACGCCGGTACGTCTGATCGGCTCGGCACCGCGATCTGCACGAACACGCAGTCGCCGGCGCGCACCAAACCGTCCTGCAGCAGCTCGTGATACGACCGCAGGCGAGCCTCGATGCCCTTGGTGTAGTCGAGCCGATCGACACCGAGCAGCACTACGCGCGGCGACCCCATGCGGTCGCGGAGTAGCGCCGCTTCTTCGACAACCGACGCGCGGGCTGCGATCTCCTCGATCCGTTTCACGTCGATCGAGATCGGGAACGCGGCAACCCGAACCGCGCGCCCATCGACGTGGAGCACCGGAAGGCTGCCCTGCGCGGCAAGCAGTCGCCGGGCCAGAACGGCGAAGTTCTGCGCGGCGATCGGAACCTGAAAACCGACGACGTCGGCCCCGAGAACCCCTTCGAGCAGCTGGGTGCGCCAAGGCAGACGCATCAGCAACTCTTGCGGCGGGTAGGGGATGTGCAAGAAGAAGCCGATGCGCAGATCTGGGCGCAGCGCCCGCAACATCGCCGGTACCAGTTGGAGTTGGTAGTCGTGCACCCACACCGTCGCGCCCTTGCGGGCGACCGATGCGGCGTGCTCGGCGAATCGTTGGTTGACCGCTTGGTACGACCGCCACCATTCGCGGTGGAACTGCGACGGTTGGATCGCGTCGTGGTACAGCGGCCACAGCGTGCCGTTCGAAAAGCCGGTGTAGAAGCCGCGGATCTCGGACGCATCCAACCCCACAGGCACAAGGGTCATGCCTTCGTGGCGAAAGCGCGGGCCGCTTGGTCCAACGTCACCGGTCCAACCGACCCAGGCCACGCGACCGCCGAGCAGCGTGGGCACGAGCGCGCTGACCAGGCCGCCCGGGCTCGTCTCCCAAACAGTGACGTTGCCGTCGTCGACCCGATGCACCGGGAGCCGATTCGCGACGACCACGAGGTCGAGCGTGTCCTGCATCGATCAACCGCCCCGCCGACGCCGCGGCGTCATGTCGTGGCCCACGAGGCCACGCTACCCCCTACGAACCGCGACCGGCCCTCAGC
>JANMVY010000647.1:0-1643 GCA_031393535.1 Actinomycetes bacterium
CCCGTTCTACATGTGGTACTGGGGCGCTCACGCGCTCGCCCACCTCGGTCAGGTCATCATCGTCGGCGGTGACACACGGGCCGTTCGCCGGCTCGGCTTTCGGCCCGCGTCCACGATGCAGGACGCGTTCGAGATGGCAAGCGACGTCGTCGGCCGCCAGCCGACGATCACCCACTTGCACAACCCGCCCATCCTCATGGCCGACGTCTCGTGAAGGTCACCGCCCCGGTCAAGCTGCTCGGGCGCGCGCGCCGCATGCAGTTCCCACTGCGCGCACCAACAGTACCGCGCGGCATCGAGCCTCCGGCCCCCCGGCATGCGGTCGGCGCCGACTACGACACCGGTTGGGCCCGTTCACCGCTCGCCCGCGCGACACGCGCTGCGCTCGTCGAAGGGGTCATGCGACCGCTGGTGTACGCGCTTGGCTCACCCGACCGTGTGGGCGCCGATCGACTCGACGACATCGACGGTGCGGTCGTGTTCGTGGCGAACCACCACAGTCATTTCGACACACCATTGATGCTCACGTCGATCCCTGATCGTTGGCGGCACAAGCTCGTCGTGGGCGCGGCAGCCGACTACTTCTTCGGATCACAGGTCACGAGCGCGCTGTCGGCACTGGTGATCGGCGCGATTCCGATCGAGCGGAACAAGGTCGGGCGCAAGAGCGCGGACCTCGCACGCGGGCTCATCGACGACGGTTGGTCGCTCCTCATCTTTCCCGAAGGCGGGCGCAGTCCCGACGGTTGGGGTCAACCCTTCCGCGGCGGCGCGGCCTACATCGCACAACGCTGCGGTGTGCCGGTGGTACCCATCCACCTCGAGGGCACCGGACGCATCCTCCGCAAGGGAAGGAACCGACCGACGCGCGCGCGGGTCACCGTCACCTTCGGCCCACCGCTCGCCGCGCTCGCGAAAGAGGACGCGCGGAAGTTCGCCGCGCGCATCGAACGCGAGGTCTCGGTACTGGCCGACGAAGCGGCGACCGACTGGTGGCAGGCCCGACGACGCGCGTACGCCAGGGACACGCCCGAGCTCACGGGCCCGATGGTCGGCGCGTGGCGCCGATCGTGGGCCGTCAGTGGCCGCGACAAGCTGGTCCGCCGCGCCAAACGTCGCTGGCCCGAGATCTGACCATCGCTCGGCACCGTTCTGTGGTCATCTGACCATCGCTCCGCACCGTTTTGTGGTCATCTGGCCACCTCTGCGGTAGGCAGACGACCGAAGAACCGGCGCAGCGCCGCCGCCATCTCGGCCCGCACCGGTGCACCCGACGGCAACATGTCGACCGCGGTGACCGACGCGTGCGTGTGGCCCGCGGCAACGAGATGGCGAGTCGGCACCCCGGCGGCGATCAGCGCGTCCGCGTACGCGATGCCCTCGTCGCGGAGCGGGTCGAGCTCAGCGGTCACAACGAACGCCGGTGCCAGACCGGTGAGGCTCTTGGCACGCAGCGGCGCGGCACGTGGGTCGGCACGATCGCCGTCGGGAATGTAGAGATGCCAGAACCACGACATCATCGACCTGCTCGGCATGGCGCCGCCGCTCTCGTCGGCGTACGACGGTCGCGTCAGGTCGCTGTCGGTCACCGGGGTGAGCAGCAGCTGACCGGCGATCGCGGGCCCGCCCGCGTCGCGCGCGAG
>JANMVY010000671.1:0-4488 GCA_031393535.1 Actinomycetes bacterium
ATCATGGACTACGGCTTCGAGGTCGTGATCTCGGCGCGGTTCGCCGACATCTTCCGCAACAACTGCACGAAGAACGGTCTCGTGCCCGTCACGGTGCCGAACGACGTCGCCGAGCAACTGCTCGCCGCCGTCGACGCCGACCCCAGCCTCGAGATCACCGTCGACATGGAGCGACTACTACTCGTGGTACCGGCTTTGGGGATCAGCCAACCGTTCCCGTTCGACGCGGCGACCCAAGAGCGCTTTCTCGAAGGTCTCGACGACATCGACATCACGTTGCGCCACGTCGACGCCATCACGGCGTTCGAGAAGACGCGTGCGCCGTGGCTACCTTCGGTGAGCGCCCCGACCCCCTCGTAGGGGAATTTCCCAACAGCGGGAACCAACGCGTGCCGACGATCGTCCGAAGGAGCATCAGTCGCTCCCCCAGCGGGCGTCGTCGGAGGATTCGTCATGCGCAGGACCATCGCAGTCGCCGCGGCACTCACCATCACCCTTGGTGCGTGCAGCGCGAAGTCGTCCACACCCGGCCCATCCGCGGCCGGACTCGCCGACCGCATCGAGCGCATCCGCCAACGGTCGCTCGAGGGCACCACGGTCTTCGCGTCGTTTCTGAAGCCGGTTGGTGACTGTGACGCGTTGCTGGCGCACATCCAATCCGAGGCCGCGGCGCGAGTCGGCCCCTACGGACTCCCCGGGCTCGGCTATGGCGGCGGTCCGCTCGCTGTAGCCGGCACGGGGGCCACTGCGCGGTCCCTCGAGGATTCGGCCAAGGCAGCCGCCCCGGCGACACCGAGCCAGGGCACCTCGGCCGCAGCGGGCACCACGCCCGACTTCTCGGGCACGAACAACCAGGAGAACGGGGTCGACGAACCCGACATCGTGAAGACCGACGGCAAGCGAATCGTCACCTTGACCGGGAATCGGCTCACCGTCGTCGAAACAACCGGCGCGGTCGCGGGCGCGGTGCGCAAGGTGAGCCTCGGCGGCGACACGTTCTCCCCCGGTGAGTTGTTGATGGTGGGTGACCGGGCGCTCGTGTTCGGCACCAGCTACGACGCAAGCAGGGGCGGGCCGAAGCCGATGCCCGCCGGTCGTGGCATCGCCATCGACTCCTACCCCGGCCGCTATGGCTCCGGGTCGGCCACCATCACCGAGGTCGACCTTTCGGGCACCGGTACACCGAAGGTCGGCACGACCCTGAAGATCGACGGCGCGTACCTCACCGGTCGCCTCGTCGGGAGCACGGTGCGCGTCGTCGTGCGGAGCGTTCCAAAGGGCCTCGACTTCGTGACGCCCCAGAACGCGAAGGGTGAATCGCGCGCCCGCAAGGCGAACGAAGAGGTCGTGCTCGGCACGACTCTCGCCGACTGGCTCGCGAGCTACGAGTTGGTCGACGCCGCGGGCAAGACGCTGTCGAAGGGTCTGCTCGCCGATTGCGCGAACGTCGACGCACCGACGGAGTTCGCGGGTTTCGGATCGCTGTCGGTGCTCACGTTCGACGCGACCAGACCGCTCACCGATGGCGACGCCGTCACGATCCTCGCGGGCGGCGAGACCGTGTACGCATCCGACGCGAACCTCTACGTCGCCACGCAGACGTGGATCGACCCCGACCAGCAGGGCAACACCACCATGGCGCCCATATGGCAACGCGACTTCGCGACCGCGATCCATCAGTTCTCGATCGAGGGAGCGACGCCCGCGCGATACCTCGCGTCGGGGAATGCGCCGGGCTACCTGCTCAACCAGTTCTCGATGAGCGAGTACAAGGGCGTGCTCCGCCTGGCGTCGACCAAGGGTGCGCCCTGGAACACGGGGACGAAGTCGGAGAGCGTCATCACCACCCTCAAACGCGCGGGCGACAAGCTCGAGCAGCTGGGCCAGGTGGGCGACATGGGGCGCGGCGAGCGCATCTACTCCGTGCGGTTCGCCGACGACACTGCGTACGTCGTGACGTTCCGCCAGACCGACCCGTTCTACACGATCGACCTGAGCTCGCCGACGAAGCCCAAGGTGGTGGGCGAGTTGAAGGTCACCGGCTACTCGGGGTACCTGCACCCGATCGGCGACAACCTCGTGATCGGTGTGGGCCAGGAGGCGACCACGCAGGGCCGCGTGCAGGGCACGAAGGTCTCGCTGTTCGACGTGTCGGACTTGGGCAATCCGAAGGAGCTCGCGAAGTGGTCGGTGCCGAGCTCGCAGTCGGGCGCCGAGTGGGACCACCACGCGTTCTTGTGGTGGCCCATGACCAAGACGCTCGTGCTGCCCCTTGCGGAGTACAACCGCGGCAACGGTTTCTACGGAGCGATCGTGCTCGCAGTCGACCGTGCCACTGGCATCACCGAGAAGGGTCGCGTGTCGCACGGCACCGAAAGGCCGGCGAACCTCGGAGCCTCCGACTGCCGCCGGGTCAGCGCGGAAGAACTGCGGCAGTGGGGTGCGCCGACATCCGATTCGCTCTTGCTCGTGTGCGAACCCGGCCAAACCGGCGGCGCGGTCGGCTACCAGTGCAACCGCATCTCGAACCCCGAGATCGACAGCTTCGCCCCCGGCGCAGCGACGAAGGTACCCAAGGGTGGCCACATCGAGTTCTGTTACCCCGTGTGGAACCAACCAATGCCCGTGCAACGCTCTCTCGTTATCGGCAACTCGCTGTGGACACTGTCACAGCAGCGGCTGCAGGCCAACGAGCTCGGCACCCTCGCGACTACGGCACGTGTCGATTTGTGACGCGGCGATCGTGACGGTCGCGCGGCCACTACGGTTGGCACCATGTCGCGTCGATGCTGTCGATCACGTTCCGCGGCCGGCGCGCTCGCCGGTTCCGCTCCCACCGGCCGACGCCGTCGGTCCCGAGGTCGAGTCCTCAGCCGACTCGTGGCGCTCGGCGCGGTGAGCGGGTCGATCGCGGCGGTGCTCCGCACTCGTCGCCGTGCCGGCGCCGAGCAACCGCGCACCATCCGACCCGCCGAGTGGCCGCCACTGGTCGCGGTGTCGACCGGTCAGGCCGACCCGACCACCGGCTTCGTAGCAGCCGACGATTTCGCGGCGGGCGACCCCGCGGCGTGGGTCGACCCGACAGAAGCGCAGTGCCCTGTCACCCACCCGGTGAAGGGCAACGCGTCGAGCGGCATCTACCACGTGCCCGGCTCGCGCTTTTACGACATGACGATCCCCGAGCGCTGCTACCGCGACGCTGCGGCGGCCGAAGCCGACGGCATGCGCGCGCCGAAGCGCTGAGGACACAACGCGCTATTTGAGATCAATCGCGTACACCGAGACGATTCCGTCTTGGGCGCGGAGTTCGTCCTGCACGGATGCGGGTACCGCCGTGGGCGACGCGATCACCATGACCGCGGGCACGCCTTCCGAGGAACGACCGACGTCCATGTCGTCGATGTTCACCCCTGCCCTGCCGAGCGTGGTGCCGACCAGACCGATCATGCCCGGTCGATCGTCGTTGCGGACCACGAGCATGTGCTGCGCGGGTGGCATGTCGATCTTGTGCTGGTCGACCATCACGAGACGCGGCTCGGAGTCGAGCCCGACCAGCGTTCCCGCAAGTGAATGACCCCCGCCACGGATGGTGACGACGTTGACGAAGTCCTTCGCCACCGTGTTCGAGATGCCCTTGATCTCGACGCCGCGGTCGCGTGCCATGTTCTTGGCGTTGACGAACGACACCGGCTCATCGCTGATCTGACCGAGCATGCCCTTCAACGCGGACAGCAACGCGATCTTGTTGTCGTAGCCGCCGATATCGCCTTGGAACTCGACCTCGATGCTCGCGGGCAGCTTCTCGCTGAGCGACGCGAACAGAGCGCCCAGGTGCTCGGCCAGTGGCACGAACGGGCGGACGGTCTCGGACGCCTCGCTCGCGTCGACGTTGACCGCGAACGGCACGAACTCCCCCGCCAATGCAAGCAACACCTGCTCGGCAATGGTGGCACCGGCTTTGTCCTGTGCCTCGCCGGTCGACGCGCCCAGATGCGGTGTGACCACCACCGAATCGAGATCGAACAGCGGTGACTCGGTGGTCGGTTCCTTCGCGAACACGTCGAGCGCAGCACCCGCAATGCGACCGCTGCGCACCGCGTCGGCGAGTGCCGCCTCGTCGACGATGCCACCGCGCGCGACATTGATCACGCGGAGCGACGGTTTGGCCTTCGCAAGACGTTCGGCATTGATGAGCCCGACGGTCTGCGGTGTCTTCGCGACATGGATGGTGATGAAGTCGGCCTCGGCTTTGAGCGTGTCGAGATCGACGAGGTCGACCGACATCTGGCGCGCCCGCTCGGGCGACACGTACGGGTCGTACGCGATGATGCGCATGCCGAACGCGAGCGATCGTTGCGCGACGAGCTTACCGATACGGCCGAGGCCCACGATGCCGAGGGTCTTCTCGTTGAGCTCGACACCTTCCCACTTCGAACGTTCCCACCGGCCCGCCTTCAGCGCGGCGTTCGCCTGCGGCACGTTGCGAGC
>JANMVY010000683.1:0-3128 GCA_031393535.1 Actinomycetes bacterium
GCCGCCCTCGAGCTCGGTGCCGACGACTACATCACGAAGCCGTTCGTGCCGCGCGAGCTCTTGGCGCGCGTGCGAGCGATCTTGCGCCGCGCGATGCACACAGGTACCGAACCGGCCGCCTACCACTACGGCGATGTCGAGATTCGTCCCACCGAGGGTGTGGTGCTGCGCGCCGGCGAGCAGGTCGAGCTCACGAAAACCGAGTATTTGCTGCTCGTCGACCTCGCCCAGAACTCCGGTCAGGTCATGACACGTGAGGTCCTGCTCTCGCGTGTATGGGGGTACGACTACCTCGGCGACGGCCGCCTGGTCGACTCGCATGTGAGCCGTATCCGAAACAAGCTCGAATCCGATCCGTCGAACCCCACACTGATACTCACAGTGCGTGGGTTCGGCTACAAGATGGTGCCACGATGAGGTTGTGATGGCGCGCAAGGCGAGGCGTCGCCGGCTCGTGGGGCTGCGCGCGCGCATCGTCGTCGTGTTCACACTCGCGGGGCTCACGTTGACCGCGGTGTTGTCGATGCTCACCTATCATTTGGCTCGACAGTTCCTTGTCGATCAACGTGAGTCACTCGTGACTCGACAAGCGTTCGTCAACGCTCGACTGGCCAACGACGCGCTCACGGTCGAAGAGATCGACCCGAGCCGACTTCTGGCGCAGCTCCCACAAGAGCCCGGCTCGCGGGTGCTGATCCGCGTGGAGAACAGTTGGTACGCGTCGACCGTCGGCGGTGGCCCCGACTCGTTACCCGAGTCGGTGCGACAGGCGGTCGAGGCCGGCTCGGCGTCGCGACAACGCGTCGCGATCGGTGGGGTCACACAGGTGGTCGTCGGGACGCCGCTGACGCCGTCGGGTGCGCTCTATTTCGAGTCGTTCTCGATGCGCGAGTTGGAGGACACCCTGCAGGCGTTGGCGGCCGCGCTGCTGGTGGCGAGCATGGTGACCACGGCGCTCGGTGCGATGGGCGGATGGTACGCGAGCCGCCTCGTTCTGAGCCCGCTCCAACACGTCTCGCGCGCCAGCAGCCACATCGCGAGCGGCGCGCTCGGCACGCGACTGCGGGCCGATGGTGATCGTGACCTCGAACCACTCGTCGAGTCGTTCAACGCCATGGCCGACGCATTGCAACGGCGCATCGAGCGTGAGGCGCGGTTCAGTTCCGACGTGAGCCATGAGCTGCGAACGCCGCTGACCGCGCTCGCGACGGCGGTGCAGGTGCTGCGTTCGCGCGAGGAGGAGTTTCCGGCCCGCACACGTGCCGCGATCGATGTGCTCGAGAACCAGATCTCGTATTTCGAGCGTCTCGTGCTCGACCTGCTCGAGATCTCCCGGTATGACGCCGGCGCCAACACGTTGGCACTCGAGCCTGTCGACCTGGAGTCCTTCGTACGCGACACCGTCAGCGCGCTCGCCGTCGCGCCGGTGCGCGTCGAACGCGCACCCCCCGGTCCGGTGCTCATCGACAAGCGGCGCGTCGAGCGCATGCTCGTGAACCTGCTCGAAAATGCACGGGTACATGCGGGCGGCGTACAGGATGTCGTGATCAACGCGGCCGACGGTTTCGTCGAGATCGCGGTCGAAGACGAAGGCCCCGGCATTCGTGAGTCCGAGCGCTCGCTGATATTCGAGCGATTCTGGCGCGGCTCGAGCACCCGCCACAGTGGCTCGCGCGGAACCGGGCTCGGCCTCGCGCTCGTCGCGGAGCATGCCCGCCTACATGGCGGCAGCGTCCGAGTCGAGCCGGTTGTTCCCCGCGGAAGCCGATTCGTGTTGCGCCTCCCCATCGGCGCGAGCGCGTGACCTTGATGCGCCCGACACGTCCGAGACGCCGATTCGCCCTCGCTGCAGTCATGGCCACGACGGCGGTGGTGGGCGCGGGTTGCGGTGTGGGGGCGCAACACACCGCGCACGTCTTTCGCGCCGATGAGGTCCCCGCCGGCATCGTCGACCGCTCATTCGCGCCCACCACCACCTTCGGTGGTACGACTACCACCATCGCGCCGCTCGTCGCGTATCGGTTGTTCTTCGTGCGCTCGGGTGCGCTGTTCGAGGTGTCGCGCACCTCCGTCGGGGTTCCGTCGCTGTCGACCATCGTCGATGCGCTGGCTCAGGGTCCGACCGGCGCAGAGGTCAACGCGGGTTTCCGCACCGCACTCGGTTCGGGGAACGCGGTCGCCTCGGTTCGCACCAACGGTGCCTTGGCACAGGTCGACCTTGCCCGCACGTTCGCGGACATTCAGCGCCTCGACCAGACACTCGCGATCGGGCAGATCACGCTGACGCTCACCGACCGTGCGGACATCTTGCGCGTGCAGTTCACGATGGCCAACGTCACCATCGACGTGCCGAAAGGCAGCGGTTCGCTCACCCATGAACCGGTCGGTGCCGACGACTTCAAGGAGCTCGTGCGTTTGCCCACCGGACCCACGACCACGGCGGGTGTGTCGGGCGCGAGTGGTGTGTCGGGCGCGAGTGGTGTGTCGGGCGCGAGTGGTGTGTCTGGCGCGAGTGGTGTGTCGGGCGCGAGTGGACCCCCGCGCGCGACCACGACCACGTCGCGCTGAGACGGTCAGCGGCACACCCCGCGTGCAATCAGGTCGTCGACGGCCGCAGTGCCGAGACCGAGTACGCGGCCAAGGACATCATGGGTATCGGCACCTATGCACGGCGCGGTCGCGGCAACTCGTTGCGGTGTGCGCGACAGGCGCAATGGATTACCGACGTGGTGCTCGACTCCCACCTCGGGGTGGTGCAACTCGACGATGAAGCCACGGGCGCGCAGGTGCGGGTCGGCGTGGTGATCGTCGGGACCCATGACGGGCATGGCCGACACGCCGTTGGCCTGCAGGTGCGCCGCGGCCTCGTCCGCGTCGCGTTCGCTCGTCCAGCTGGCTAGGCGCTCATCGATGGCGGTGCGATCGGCGAGTCGGGCCGCAGTGTGGCGCAGCGCCGCGTTGTCGGCCCAGCCGACGGCGGTGACGAGCCGTGACCACGCGGTGTCATCCGCGGCCACGATCGCGATCCACCGGTCGTCGCCCGCTGCGGGGTACACACCGTGCGGGACCGAGGTCGCGGACTCGTTGCCGCACAGTGCTCGCTCGTTGCCCGTTTGCGCCGCGTCGAG
>JANMVY010000800.1:0-1911 GCA_031393535.1 Actinomycetes bacterium
CGAGGATTCGCAGGACGTCATCGGCCGCGAACACTCGCCCGTAGGTGCCACCCGTGGTCTCGCGAAGCAGGCCGAGTTGTTCGAGGCGGGCGACGGCGTTGTTGGCTGCGGGGTAGCTCACGCCGTAGTGACGCTGCACCCACGTTGGCGTGATGATCGGTCGGGCGATGAGTCCCTCGGCAACGTCGAGGGCGGTTCCGCGGACGTTGCTCGTGCGGCACAGCTCCTTCGCTCGATCGTGCACTGCGACAAGCTGGTCGATCTTGCGAGTCGTGTCGTCGGCTTGATCGCGTAGGCAGGTGACGAAGAACATCACCCAGCGATCCCAGTCACCCGTCTCGCTGACGCGTTGGAGTTCGTCCTGGTAGTCGCTGCGGCGGGCCTCGAACCATGGCGAAACGGTGAGCAGTGGCTCCCGCAGAGCTCTGCTCAACATGAGGTGCAAGACGATGGCGAGTCGCCCGATGCGACCGTTGCCGTCATTGAATGGGTGTAGCGTCTCGAATTGGTAGTGCGCGAGCGCCGCAGAGACCACCGGAGGCAGGGTCGGGTGAGGCGCATTCACCCAGTCGACCCATGCCCGTAGTCCGGCCTCGAGATCGGGGCCGGGTGGCGGTGGAACGAACCGCGCGTCGCGCACCCTGCCTGACGCCGCGCCGATCACGACCTGATGACTTCTGATCGTGCCGGCGTCTCGACCGTCAACGTGCGTGCCCGCGAGCAGCAGCTGATGCAGCTCGAGCACCAACTGCAGAGTCAGCGGTCGGTCCGCGACCGCGGCGTACGCGTGTTCAGCGGCGCGTACGTAGTTCAGCACTTCGAGAAGCTCCGGTGACCGGCGCGCCAGGTCATCGGGATCGACCTCGAGAACCTCTGTAAGAGCCGCGTATGTGCCTTCGAGGGCGGACGTGCTCTGCGCTTCGCGTCGTAGCGTGGGCCGCCGCAGCAGGGCAGGATTGGGGATCTGCCGGCCAGCCTGGTCGAGCCGCCCGATCGACAGCATCGCCTCGGAAGCGAGCGCCCACGTGCGAGGGCTGAGCGTGACCTCCTCGGGAAGCGGATGCGGAACGAAGGCCCAGTGCTCGTAGTTCTCGCCGAAGCGCGGGTCGAAGCCGCTGATTGGCACCAGCACACCGACCGGGCTCTTGTTGAAACGCTCTACCAGCACATATAAAGGATAGCGCCCATTGACTTACAATTCAGGCTTGGCTTTGTAAGGTCGCATCACAGGGGAGGGCTCGATGGAATGCCCAAGGCTCGAAGGCTTGTCGATCTCGGCGAGCGCCGTCATTGGAGGTTGCTCACGTCGACCGGTTCGCCGTCGGCGAAGGTGATGTTGGCTTGCCGAAGCCGCTCGCGAAACCCCGTGGATCAGAGCAACGCCGCCTCACGAGTATCGTCAGCGAATGAACTTCGATGGCGTCAGCGGCACCTTGACGGTGACCGCGGTTCAGGCCACACCGGTGTTTCTCAATCGCCCTGCAACCGTCGAGGTGGCCGCCCGTCACGTCGCGGCGGCGGGCGCAGAGCTGGTCGTGTTTCCGGAGTCGTTCGTGCCGGGCTACCCGGACTGGGTGTGGCGGCGGTCCCCGATGAGCGATGGCGACTGGTACGCCCGGTTCGTTGCCAACGCTGTGCGCGTCGAGGGCACCGACCTTGATCCAGTGCGTGATGCCGCACGCGATGCTGGTGCGTGGGTTGCGCTCGGCGTCACCGAGCGATCTCGGTCGGACACGCTGTACAACACGGTCGTCTACATCGGTGCCACGGGCGAGATCGCCGGCCGTCACCGCAAGCTGGTGCCGACCGGCGCCGAGCGACTGGTGTGGGCAAACGGCAACGACCACCTACTGACCGTCATCGATGTCGGTGGCGTCAAGGTCGGTTCGCTGATCTGCTGGGAGAATTACA
>JANMVY010000814.1:0-6463 GCA_031393535.1 Actinomycetes bacterium
AGCGGCGGCAACCTCGCCGAATGTTACGTGCACGGTTTCGAGCTGCAGATCGAGGCAGTTCGCCAGATCCGCGGCACCTCGACCAATCAGGTACCCGACGTCGACGTGTCGTTGGTGTCATCGGGCCCGCTCGTGGTGCCGGCCAGCAACCTGATCTTCGGATCGAAGGAGGCGCTCGGATGAGCACCGTCTTGCCCGCCGGGCTCGCTCGGCCCTTGCCATCGCCCGACGGTCTCGACGCGCCGTACTGGGAAGGGACTCGCCGCCACGAGCTGCGTGTCCAGCGCTGTGCGCACTGTGGCACATACCGCTGGTCGCCCGAGTGGCTGTGCTACCAGTGCCATTCCTTCGCCATCGAATGGGTCACGATCGCGCCCGCGGGGGTGTTGTTCTCGTGGCAACGCGTCTGGCATCCGGTCGCCCCCGCGCTTGCGCAAGCCGTGCCCTACGTCAACCTGCTCATCGAGCTGCCGCAGGCGGGCAACGTCCGCATGATCGGCAACTATGCCGGCGATCCGACCGACGCTGTCGTGATCGGCACACCGATGTCGGCGGTGTTCGAGGATCACGACGACGCCGAGGTTCCGTACACCCTCGTCCAGTGGCACTGAGGTCCGATCGTTCATGGATGTCGTCGAGTACCAGAGCCACGATGCGGTCGGCCTTGCCGCCCTTGTCGCGCAGAACCTTGTCTCGCCGACCGAGTTGCTCGATGTCGCGCAGCAGGTCGCGGCAGACCGCAATCCGTCGATCAACGCGATCACGCAGCATCTCGACGGGTTCGCGCGGTCTGAGATTGCACGAGGGCTCCCCCTCGGGCCGTTCCGCGGTGTGCCGTTCCTGCTCAAGGACCAGTTCCAACAGCTCACCGGCACAGTGACGACCGCGTCGTGCAAGGTGCTCGCGACCACGGTCGCCGATCACGACTCCACGCTCACCGCGCGCTACCGAGCCGCGGGGCTCGTGATCTTCGCGAAGACCAACACGCCCGAGCTCGCGCTGTCGCCGACCACCGAGCCGGCACTGTTCGGTGCCACACGAAATCCGTGGAACCTGCACCACAGCGCAGGCGGGTCGAGCGGCGGCGCTGCGGCCGCAGTGGCCGCCGGCATCGTTCCTGCCGCGCACGCGAGCGATGGCGGCGGATCGATCCGTATCCCCGCGGCGGCCTGCGGGCTGGTCGGCCTCAAGCCCACACGCGGTCGCGTTCCCCTCGGTCCGACCGTGTTCGAGAACTGGGGCGGCGCAACGTGCGCACACGTCGTCACCCGGACCGTACGCGATACGGCAGCGCTTCTCGACGCGACCGCCGGTGCCGAGTTGGGAGACAGCTATGTATGTCATCCGCACCAGGGCACCTTTCTGGCCGAGCTGGAACGATCTCCAGGTGCACTCCGCATCGCACTCATGACGGCGCCCCTACGCGACCTGCCGGTCGACTCCGAGGTCGTGGCGGCCGTCGAGGCGGTGGCCACGCATCTCGCGACGATCGGACACCGCGTCGAGCATGCTCGCCCCGACCTCGACATCAACGCGCTCATGACGGCGTTCGGCGTGATCACCTCGACAGGCGCGGCGGTGCTGCTCGACCGGGCGGCCACACTTCGGGGTCGACCGCTCGACCGGGATGACGTTGAGCCGACCACATGGCTGAGCTACGAACGCGGCCGCGCATCGAGCGGCGTCGACTACGTCAACGCGATCAACGCGGTGCAGGCCGCGACTCGTGCGGCGGCACGGTTCCACACCGAGTGGGACATCCTCCTCACTCCCACGTGCGCCGCGCCGGCACCGCCGATCGGTTCGTTCACGTTGGATGACCCGATGCAATCGTTGATCGCCGCGGGTCGGTTCTCGCCCGTCACCGCCGTGATGAACGTCACGGGTGAACCTTCGATCAGCTTGCCGCCCGCCCGCGCGGCGAACGGCCTGCCGATCGGCGTGATGTTCACCGCCGCACTCGGGGCCGAGGGCGTGCTGCTGCGGCTTGCTCGTCAGCTCGAGATCACGATGGGATGGTCCACCGCGGTCGCGCCGCGGGGCTGATGTGACCGGGCCGCGATCGCGACGCCACACACCACCGCCGACACACCTCCGACGAAGAACGGCACGCGGGCTGACGAAACCCCGATGAGCGATCGCATGAGCAATGTGTCGAAGGGTGCGGCGGCAGTTCAGCCATGGGAGGGTGTGCCACGCTTCTTCGCCCGGACCCAGCGGACGATCTCGATCACGACCGTGACGGACAATGCCCCGCCGAACGCGACCAGGAACGCCTTGGTGTGGTCGTCCTCGAACGCCTTGCCGCCAAAGTACCCGAGGAGCGCCGCGTAGCCGGCCCACAGGACCGTTGCCAGGCCGACGAAGATCATGAACCACCGTCTGGGCCGGTGGGTGATACCGGATGACACCGTGACCAAGGTGCGGCCGCCGGGGATGAAACGTGCAGTGATCAACAGCACGGCGCCGCGAACACGCAGCTGTTCCTCGGCCCATGCGAGGCGCCGGACGCCTTTGTCCCCCCGGAACATGGTGCTGCGCAGCAAACCTGACGCACGCCGACCGAGCAGATACGCGAGGTTGTCACCGATGAACGCGCCGGTGGCTCCGGCCAGGATCACCACCGCCAGGTTCTGCTCACCGGTGCCCGCCGCCACGCCGCCGATGATCACCATGGTCTCACCGGGAACGATCGGCACGACCGAGTCGAGAAGGGCCACTGCGAAGATCACCAGCGGTAACCAAGGCGTGTCGGAGAAGTCTTTGAGCCAGGTGTCGAGATGGTCGAGCAAGCCCGAGAAGAAGGCCGCGTACAGCATGGGTGCTCACGGTAGCCGAGCCCTCTGGCGCGCCGTCACAGCCGATAGCCCCCGTCGACGTTGATCACCTGACCGGTGATGCCGGCTGCTGCGTCAGACGCCAGCAGCACCGCCATCGGTGCCAGCTCCATGGGTTCGAGCACACGGCGCTGGGCGTTGTCGGCTTCGGCGCGCTGGCGCGCCACTTCGGCCGAAACCCCGCTGCGCTCGCCGATGCGGTCGAAGTCGACCAGCGAGGTGTTGGTCCAGCCGGGACACACGCAGTTCACCGTGATGCCGTCGGCCGCAGTCGCGAGCGCCAACTGTTTGGTGAGGCCGACGAGGCCGTGCTTCGCCGCGGTGTACGCGATCGAGCCGCTGGCGTGGCGTGCCGCGCCTGACCCGATGTTGATCACGCGCCCGAAACCGCGGTCTCGCATGTGGGGCAGCACTTCACTCGTGGTCCAGTAGGCGCTGGTGAGGTTGAGGACCAATGTCTTTTCGAACGAGGCATCGTCGGCCGCATACGCAAGCGGCCCCGAGCCCACCGTGCCGCCCACGTTGTTCACCACGATGTCGCAGCGCCCGAACGTGGCGATCGCGGCACGCACCGGCACGCGGGCGCCATCGCTGTGCATCGCGTCGGCTGTCACCGCAATGCACCGCCCACCGCCTGCGACGACACCCGCCGCAACCGTGTCGATCTCGACGGTGGTGCGGGCGCTGATCACGACCGTGGCGCCGGCGGCGGCGAAGGCCTCGGCGAGGGCGCGTCCGATGCCGCGTCCACCACCGGTTATCACCGCAACGCGATCGTCGAGCGCGCCCACCTCAGCTGAGCCGATCCCACGTGATCGGCAGGTGCGCGAACCCGTCGATGAGGTTGGAGTTCACGCGCGGGAACGTGGCCGGGTCGCCGTCGACCGCCAGGCCGTCGAACCGGGTGAGGATCGACTCGAACATGACCTTTGCCTCGAGTCGGGCCAGGCTCGCTCCGAGGCAGAAGTGCGGTCCGCCTGCGCCGAACGCCACGTGGTCGTTGGGCGCTCGGGCGACATCGACCGCATCGGGATCCGCGAACGCCCGCTCGTCGCGATTGGCCGAGGCGTACACCATGAGCACGCGGTCTCCCGCGGCGATGGCAGTACCGCCGATCTCCGTGTCGACGGTGGCCGTGCGCATGAACTGCATCACCGGTGTCGCAAAGCGCAGCAGCTCCTCGATGGCCGTGGGCAGCAATGCGAGATCGGCCTGGAGCCGAGCGAGTTGTGCGGGCTGTTGCAGGAGGGCGAGCAAGCCCGTTGTGATGAGGTTGCGGGTGGTCTCGCTGCCCGCGTTCTGCAGCAACATGAAGAACACGTCGATCTGCATCTGCGTGAGCTTCTCGCCGTCGACCTCGGCGTGCAGCAGCACACTCATGAGGTCATCGCGCGGCTTGGCCTGGCGATCGACGCACATCTGGTCGGCGTACATGTACATCTGCATCGCCGCGTCACCCCGCTGTTCGGCGGTGACCGACGGGTCGAAGCCGAAGGTCATCTCGGTCCAGTCGAAGATCTGCTGGCGGTCTTCTTCGGGAACGCCCACGAGATCCGCGATGACGTGCAACGGGAGCCACAAGGCGAGGTCGTGTACGAGATCGCAACCCGTCCGGTCGGCCAGCTCATCGATGATCGAATCGACGCGGGCCACGAGCCGATCGGTCAGGTCCGCGACTCGCTTGGGCGTGAAGCCTCGGTTGATCAGCTTTCGGAGTTTGATGTGCTCGGGTGCGTCTTTCGAGATGAGGAGCTCGCTCGTGCCCGTGTCGTCTTGTTGGTCCTCGGCATCGAGAAAGGGATGGGGCGCGTTGAGGAACGTGTCGCTGTCGCGCGAGACGCGCTGCACATCGGCGTGGCGGGTGATCGCCCAGTAGTACCTACCGCTCGAAAAGGTCCGCCGCGAGATCGGCTCGCGGTCGCGCAGCTCCCGAAAGGCGTCGTACGGGAAGCCGTTGGCGTATGTGAGCGGATCGTGGATGACGAGGTCGGTCATGCCCGCAGACTAGAGGAAGCCTGCTCCTCGAATCGCCGTGTCAGTTCTTCGCAGGGACGAAGCTGTTCGTGCGGGCGTGCGGGAACGCGGCATGAGTTTTGTCGTCGCTGATGATGGTCTGACCGGAAATGAACGCCGACAGGTCCGACACGAGGAACACCAGCGGCCCGGCGATGTCGAACGGGACGCCCATGCGTGCGAGCGGCACGCCCTCGCGTTCGGCAACATCGGCCGTCGTGAGACCCTGCGAGTCGAAGCCCGCCTTCACCCGTGGCGTGGCGATGAGATCGGGCGCAACTGCGTTGACGCGAATGCCGTGTGGCCCCCACTCCTGCGACATCGTGCGCACGAGGGCCATGAGACCGGCCTTCGCAGCACCGTATGCCCCGTGCATCGGCGCGCCGTAGAGCCCGCTGACCGAGGTCACGAAGGCCATGCGGCCGGCGATCTTCTGGTCGATCATGTGTCGCGCCGCGGCCCGTCCGATGTTTGCGTGGTGCACGAGGTTGATGGCGAACTGTCGCTCCCACGCGTCATCGTCGATGCCGAACAGGTCGGCCCACGTTGCAAGCCCCACGACGTTGCACACGACCTCGAGGCGCCCATGGAACGCGACGGCTTCGTCGACCACTCGCCGCGCATCGTCCGGCTTGGTGACATCGCCCGCGATCGCGTGGGCGCGCACACCGAGCGCCGCGACCTCGAGTCGCACCGCGTCGGCCCGCCCGAGGTCGAGGTCGGCGATCGCGACGTTCGCGCCCACGCGGGCGAGCAGCAGTGCCGTCTCGCGGCCCATGCCGAAGCCGCCCCCCACCACCAGTGCGTTCTTGCCCGCGAGACCCAACACGTTTGCATCCATGGTTTTCCTCATTCGTCGTGACGGCCGCGCGGCGCGTCAGCCATGCACGTCGAGCATGCGCCCGGCCCGTGCCTCGGTGATAACACCGTCGCGTTGTGCGATTTCGCCATTCACGATGGTCGCACGGAAGCCGCCCTCTGGTCGACGCATGCGCAGTGCACCGCCTGGAAGATCGTCGACGAAAACATCGTCGTCCCAGTGCAACTCGTCGAGCGCGAACACCGCGAGATCAGCCACGCGGCCGACGGCGACCACACCGCGGTCGCGGATGCCGAAGACTTCGGCCTGGCGGCCCGTGAGTTGCCATACCGCGTGTTCGAGGGTGAAGTCACCGCGGTCGCGTACATGGCGCGTGAGATACAACGTGGTATCGCCCGATGCGCACAGCATCTGCACGTGCGCACCCGAGTCGGACGAGCTGACGATCACATGCGGATCCGCGAACGTGCGGGCCATGCCGTCGACATCCGCGTTGGAGATTCCGACGGCGACGACTCCGGGCGCGCACTCGTTGGCGAGCACGAAGTCGGCGAACACATCGGAGGGGTGCCCGGGCCGGGCATCGACCAGGTCGGCCAGGCTCTGCCCGAGCCACTTCGCGTCGTCGGGGTTCGGTATCTCGACGAACCGCACTCGGTCGAGCCGCAGGTGCGGGAACATCGCCCGTTGGACCTGGTCCCATTCGACGCGTGCCGTGGCACGCCAGCCGGGGTCGCTGAGCAGCGCCGCCTTGGCCGCCGGACCCGCCGCGCGGATCACCTGATGCCAGCCC
>JANMVY010000007.1:0-1859 GCA_031393535.1 Actinomycetes bacterium
CCGGTACATCGCCGCGAACGCGGCCGGCCCGTGCTCGCCGTCGAGTTGATCGATGAGCGCGCCCAGACCGGTTCGTGGGCCGTCGGCGCGGTCACCGAGCGGCGCACGCTGACTGACGTGGGTGTCGATGAGCACCACGGCCTGAGCAAGGTCCGGGAACGACCGGGCGAATGCCAGCGCGGTCGGCCCGCCACCCGCGTGACCCACGACGATTGCATCGCGGATGCGGTGCGCCCGGGTCACCTGCGCGAGATCGGCTGCGTGTCGGCGGGCCGTGTACCCACGCATCGGCACAGCTGATTCGCCGTGGCCGCGACGATCGACTGCGAGCACCCGATGGTGGCGCGCGAAGTGCGTCGTCTGCGCGTCCCAGTGGCTCAGGTTCGAACACCACCCGTGCACGAAGACGAGGGCCGGAGTACCCCGACCGGCCACCTGGTAGTGAATGCGGGTACCGTCGTCGGTTGTTGCGAATCGGTTCGCCATCCGGGCGATGGTAGACCGCGCGGGTTATGCGCGAAGGCGCAGTGTCTGGTGTTGCACGATGCCGAGGTGCAGCATGCCGAAGCGCGTGAGGTCGCCCACGAGTTCGAGGCGCGGCAGCAGCGGGATCAGGGCGCGGAGCGCCGCGCGGAGCTCCCACCGAGCGAGGTTCGCGCCGAGGCAGAAGTGCGCGCCGTGTCCGAAGGCCTGGTGGTAGTTGGGCGATCGTGTGATGTCGAAGCGGTACGGGTGGTCGAAGGCTCGTTCGTCGCGGTTGGCCGACGGATAGAAGATGCCGACGGTGTCACCTTTGCGGATCTTCTGGCCGTGCATCTCGACATCGGCGGTTGCGGTGCGTGCGAACTGGATGACCGGCGAGGTCCATCGCAGTATCTCCTCGGCCGCAGTGTCGATGAGGGCCGCGTTCGCGCACAACAACTCGAGCTGCTCGCGATGTTGCAACAGGGCGATCACGCCGCCGGTGATCGCGTTGCGCGTGGTCTCGTTGCCCGCGGCGAGCAGTAACAGGATGTACCCGTGCAGTTGTTGGGCGGTCAACGGTTCGCCGTCGACAGTGCCGTTCGCGACACGAGCGGTGAGGTTGTCGGCGTGGCTCGCCTTGGCCGCATCGGCGATGGCACCGCAGTACTGGAAGAACTCGCTCGCGCGACGGATGCGGAGCTCGTCGAACGACTCGCCCGGCAGTGCCTCGCGCAGCATCACATCTTTCGGACTGAACGCGAAGCCGGTCATGTGGTGGACGCGCGACCAGTCTTCGATCGGCAGACCCATGATGTCGCAGATCGTCGCGAGCGGCAGCTTGACCGCGAAGTCCTCGACGAGGTCGGCCTCGTCATCGGTGGCGAGTTTCGCCGCGAACTCGTGCACGAAGCGGGTTGCGTACAACGCCAGATGCTCTTCGAGCTCTCGCATCGCACGCGGTGTGAAGGAACGTGCGGCCAGGTTGCGGAACGTGGTGTGCCGCGGTTTGTCCATGTACACGAGATCGGGGACCTCGTCGGGATCCCAGCCGAACCGTTCGATGCGAAGCCGGGAGCGATGCCCGGACTCGGCGTCGTCCTGTGTCGACGCGAGGCGGAGCCGTCCGCCCCCGTTGCAGAACAGGCGGTCGTTCGCGCCGACGAAACGCACGTCGTCGTAGCGCGTGACTGCCCAGAAGGGTTCGATGTCGTCGCGCTCGTAGCGGAACACCGGGGCATCGCGGCGCAGCAGATCCCATTCGGCCCACGGGTACCCGCGCGTTTCGAGCAGGTCGGTCGAGTGGATGTCGATGTCGTCGATCATCATCGCATTGGCCATGGCCGATTGTATGCACGCCGACGAATGCGGTGTTCGAGGGCGCTCGGCGCGCTCAC
>JANMVY010000695.1:0-2952 GCA_031393535.1 Actinomycetes bacterium
GCACACCCATGGCTATTGTTCTCGTCGTTGCCGCAGCCGTCCTTCTGATGGCGTTTTTCGGCTTCTCACTCTCGATGCGTATCGTCCAGCAGTACGAAGAGGGCGTGCTCTTCCGGCTCGGCCGTGTGATCGCGGTCAGAAAGCCCGGACTCACGCTCATCGTGCCGTTCATCGACGTGCTCCGACGCGTGTCGCTGCGCATCGTCACCATGCCGATCCAGTCGCAGGGGATCATCACGCGCGACAACGTCAGCGTCGATGTATCAGCGGTCGCCTACTACCGCGTGGTCGACGCGACGAAATCGCTCGTCGCAATCGAGAACGTCGCCGCGGCCATCAATCAGATCGCGCAGACCACACTTCGCAAAGTCGTCGGCCAACACACCCTCGACGAGACGCTCGCCGAGACCGACAGAATCAACGTCAACATCCGCGAGATTCTCGATGTGGCGACCGAGGACTGGGGCGTCATCGTGACACTGGTCGAGCTGAAGGACATCCAGCTCCCCGACAGCATGAAGCGGGCCATGGCACGTCAGGCCGAGGCTGAGCGTGAGAAGCGCGCGAAGATCATCGCCGCCGAAGGTGAGTCGTTGGCCGCCGCCGCGCTCGGTGACGCATCCGACACGATGATGGCGCACCCGTTGGCCCTGCAGCTGCGAAACCTTCAGAGCTTGGTCGAGATCGGCGTCGACAAGAACACCACCGTCGTGTTCCCGGCACCGCTCATGAGCACCATTCAAGAGTTGGGCGCGTTCCTGGCCCGTGAAACCGCCGCCGCACAGAACCTTGACCGACCGGCCGCTGAGTAAGCGGACCAACACGATTACCAGTAGTGGCGCCGGCCACCGATCATTACCAGTAGTGGCGCCGGCCACCGATCGCTCGGCCAGTCGAGCCGAGCAGCATGAAGATCAATCCGATGACGAGCACGATGACCCCGAGGGACCAAAGGAAAGGGATTCCCAGCAGAAATCCGAGGATGAGGAGTACAAGCCCGACGGTGATCATGGTTGTGGTGCTTTCCTGGTTGTGAAGCCCCGCGAATGGGTTGGCGGGCGGGTACGAATATCGAGAAGGTCACGAGACATGGCGAAGGTCGAGGCCATGTCGGCCGGCCCCCGACGGCGACGGCAGCACAAGCGACCGCGCGTCGATGTGTCTCGAGGATCGATGCCCCTCGCGAGCGTGATCGAAAATGACGGCTTGGGGCGCGCGGGCTTCGTTCATGGCGGCCGCCTCGGTCAGGAGTGCGGCGAGCGAACGACCGACTGCT
Organism: Actinomycetes bacterium; assembly: GCA_031393535.1. Taxonomy (GTDB): domain Bacteria; phylum Actinomycetota; class Acidimicrobiia; order Acidimicrobiales; family WLNW01; genus WLNW01. Next base: position 1,277 of record JANMVY010000695.1, read on the forward strand.
GGCCACTGCATCGCGTGGGCGACCCGGCGAGCCGCTGCGCGCGCGCGAGTCTGCGCTGGGCCGTCCGCAAGCAATGAGATCACAGCCTCGGCGAACGCGTGCGAATCACCGAACGGCGCCAGTACTCCCGCCCCGTCGGCGAGCAGGTCTTGCGCGTACCGATACGGCGTCGACACGACGGGACAACCGGCGGCCATCGCGAACGTAAGGGCCCCCGAGACGATCTGCTCGCATCCGACATACGGGGTCAGAAAGACGTCGGTGATCGACAGCACGCTCGCCAGTTCCTGAACCGTGAGGAACCGATCGACGAAGATCACGTTGTCGACCAGACCGAGCGCGCGGACAAGCGAGACGAGGTGTTCGCGGTATGCCTCACCGAACTGCCGATCGACCTCCGGATGCGTGCGACCCGCCACGATGTAGATCACACGTGGCTCGGTCAGGACGACCTCGGCCAATGCGCCAAGCGCGAGCTCGATGCCCTTGCCGGGCGAGAGCAGTCCGAAGGTGGACAACACCCGATCGTCGATGCCAAGGCCCATGCGTCGCCGGATCTCGGCGCGGTCTTGATCTGCGTACAGTTCGACGGGCGCGCCGTGCGGGATCACCCGAATCGGCGCCGCGCCACCAAGGCCCTGCTCGTACAGAAGCCGTCGGGCGGTCTCGGTGAATACCGTTACCACCGCAGCCTCTGCGATGAGGCGGTCGATGACGTCTCGCTGACTCACCGAGTAGGGCGACAACACGGTGTGCAGTGTCAGCACAAAGGGTATGCGGAGCGCCTCGACGAAGTCGACGATGTACGAGCCCGCAGCGCCGCCGAAGATGCCGAACTCGTGCTCGATCACGACCATTTCATGGTCACTCGTGTTCAGTTCGTGCGCAGCGTCGACGTAGCTCGCGCGATCGTGATGTCCGATGGCGCAGCCATGACGCGGGACCTGCGTGCGAATCGGCACGACCATGACATTTAGCCCCGCGCCGGTGAGTGAGGACTCGACATCGGCAGTGAACGTGGCAATGCCGCAGGCAGTGGGTGCGTAGGTTCCGACAAGTGCGACGCGCATGCTGGGACGTACCCGTTCGCGCGCCGGCCGAAACACGCGGGCCGCAGTGTGTCGTGTGCCACCCTTCACGCCACGACCAACTTTGGTCACACCGCCACCTCTGCGGTAGCTGGACGACCAAAGTTCGGCGAGACGCGCAGATGCACGATCGAGAGTGCGCCGAAACCGGCGGGGATGAAGGTGCCGAGAGCTCGATACGCGAGCGCAGCCGCAAGTCCTTGTTCGAACGGGACGCCGAAATGTTGGGTCAACGCAGGAATGGCGGCCTCGACGATGCCGAGGCCGCCCGGCACAAGGGGAATCAACACCGACAACGCGGCGACCGTGATCGCGAGCATCGCCACGTCGAAGCCAACATGGGCCCCCGCGGCGAGCAGAGCGAACCAAAGGCACGCGACATCGGCGAGGACGGCAACCGCGGTTAGCGCCGCCAGGGCGGCGCGCCGACGCGGCGCGCCGACGAATGCCCGGGCCTCGCGATACCACTCCGCGCCTGCCGCGCGACGAGCTTCGACGCTGAGCCGTCGGCTCGGCCGGCGGAACGCGCCGGCCATCTGGCTGAGCCGTTCGGCCGTGCCGGGTCGAGCGGCCAGCCGCGCACTTGCT
>JANMVY010000040.1:0-2324 GCA_031393535.1 Actinomycetes bacterium
ACGATCGCCGGCTGGGCCCTCGACCCCGACACCGCCGACCCGATCGACGTGCACGTCTACGTCGACGGCGTGGGTCGCGCCGCGCTCACCGCCAAGGGCGACCGCCCCGACATCGCCGCCGCGTTTGCGGGTTACGGCGCCGCGCACGGCTTCGCCACCGTCATCGCCGCCGCGGCGGGCAACCACACGGTGTGCGTGTTCGCGATCAACGCCCTCGCCGGATCGAACCAGTTGTTGGGCTGTCGGGTCGCGTTCGTCGCCGCAGATCCGTTCGGCACCATCGACGCGGTCCGCAGCGGCCCTGACGGTATCCGCGTCGCGGGTTGGGCCATCGACCCGAACACCACCGAGCCCATCGAGGTGCACATCTACGTGGCCAACTCGGGCACGCCTGTCCTCGCCGACCGCGACCGCGGTGACCTCGCCGCGGTGTTCCCGGGGTCAGGTATCAAGCACGGTTTCGATGCCGTCGTCGTGGGCCGCGCCGGCCAGACCGTATGCGTCTACGCGATCAACTCGGGGCCTGGTGCCACCCAGACGATCGGTTGCCGCGTCGCAGGGTGACACCTCGGGGTGGAAGATCTACGCGGCCTTCAGCCGGTACACCACCACGAACACCACCACTGCGCTCACCGCGGTGACGCCGCGACGCACCCATCGGCGTTCCATCGCCGCGAGTGCGGCGAGCAGCACGGCCGGCATGATCGGCAGGCCATAGCGAGTGGGGGTGGGCGTGACCGCGTTCGTGCCGTAGTAGGTCGACAACACGGTCACCGGACCCAGCGTGATCATCGCGACACCGGCCGCGGCGGCGAGTGCCCGTTCGCGCGACCGTGCCACGGCGAACACGGCGGCCGACGCAAGTGCGAGCAGCGTGGCGAGATCGAGCACGTGGTTCAAGGCGACGATGTACCGATTGCGCAACACGGGCGAGAAGTAGGGGCCCTTCAGCGGCGACACGACCGCATCGACCTGACCCAGCAGGTCAGCCAGGGGGAAACCGTTCGCGCGGAGCGATTCGTTCATCGGAACACCGGCCTGGGGGACCTTGGCGACGATCGCCTGCACCACCGACCAGACAGCCAGCATCACGAACGCCGACCCCACCACGCCCACCACGACGACTGCGTAACGCCGCATCACCGCGTCGGTGCGCCAGTCGGCCGGCCGGCCCTGCTGTAGCGCTCGAATCGCCAGGTAGACGACCGCCACACCGACGACCGCGATGTGGGTGAACTTGAGGGCGAGAGCGCCGGCCACCGCGAGCGGCGGCACCCACGCGGGCACACGCCCGTCCTCCCACAACAGCACCGCCGCGAGCACGAGCGCGCCCGCGAACAACCCGGTCGCGTCGGGGCTCACGGTGGCCGACGCCATGATGACCGCGGGCGACACGATGAGCATCGACAGCAGTGCCACCTGGGTGAGCGGGCGCGCACCGCGGAACACGAGCAACCGCCACATGATGGCGACCGCGAGGCTCAACCAGACCGCGCCGAGAGCACGGCCGGCGGTGTGCAAGCTGCTCCACCCGAACACGTTCTTCACGGCCTTCGCGGCGGTTCCCGTGAGGAAGTAGTAGGTAGGCGGATGCACCGACGCCGTGTTGAACCCGCGCTCTTGGAACTCGTCGGGGTCGAGCGGCGCCGGTGCGGTGCAACTGGGCAGTGCGATCGGCGCGTCGAGACCGCGACACGTCTCGTCGCGCAACGCGGCCTGGCCGATTCGCTCGCCGCGGGCGACGATGTGACCGCTCGGCGCCTTGTACAAGTAGTCGAGGTGCTGGAGCTCGTCGATCGGCGAAAGCGGTCGGTACTCGCGCACGTGCAGCGCCACGACGAGCACCGACAGGGCGAGGCAGAACGACAGCGCGGCGCGATCGACGAGCGTGGGCTTGGTACTCATGTCGGCACAGCGGTGACCACGAAGTTGTACGCGAACAATGAGCGGCGCAGGTTGCCCACGCGGTGCGCGACGCGGCACAACGCGACCTGATGCAAGAACGGCACCGGGATCGAGCCACGCACGTGAACGGGTTCGAAACCTGCGGCGCGGAGCATCTCGACCAGCGAACGCTCAGTGTAGAAACGGAGGTGCGTGCGGTCGAGAATGCCCCGCTCGGCGTAGCGAAAGCGACCGAACAGGATCTGCAGCCGCACCGCCCAGTTCGCGAAGTTGGGGATGCTCACCACCAACACGCCATCGTCGTGCACCACCGTACGCAGGCGTTGCAACACCGCGACCGGATCGGCGATGTGCTCGAGCGTGTCGCCGAACAGCAGCACGTCGTACGGGCCGGCCAACTGCTCGGGGTCGATCTGCTG
>JANMVY010000055.1:0-3610 GCA_031393535.1 Actinomycetes bacterium
AAAGACCGGTTCTCCGAGTATGTCGATCGGGTCGAGCGCGAGCACGAGCGTGTGGTGGTCACCCGCAACGGTCGGCCGGTGGCGGTCTTGATCAGCGCGGAAGATCTCGCGGGGCTCGAGGAGACCATCGCAGTGCTGAGCGACACCGACGTGGTGCGGGCGGTCGCGGCCGCGGAGGCGGTGGTGGCGGCGGGCGATGTGGTGCGTGGCGTGGATGCAGTGCGTGCCCTGCGCCGCCCGAAGGCGCGGTGACTGAGCACGGCTATGAGCTGGTGGTCGCCGGTCCGGCGGCGCGGGCGATTGCGGAGGATCCCCCGGGAGCAGTCGCGGCGGCGGTGATCGAGTTCGTGACGGGCGCCCTCGTCGAGAATCCGCAGCGTGTCGGGCGGGGGCTGCGCAACGAGCTCGCGGGGATCATGAGTGCGCGGCGGGGGACGTTCCGTGTCCTGTACCGCATCGACGAGGTTCGCCGCGAGGTGGTCGTTCTCCGCGAGGTGGTCGTTCTCCGCGTCGACCATCGCCGCGACGCCTACCGGAGCTGAACCGGGTTGGGGCCCGCTCGGATGTCGAGATCATGCGCTGTCGGTAGCCGGTCCCCGGTGAACCGGGCAGGCTCGGGCATGGGTGTCACGCTCCTGACGCCTGGTGGACGCCCCGCGCGAACGTCTGCAGGATGCGGCCGTGGGTCTGACGCGGCAACTGCCGGGTGCCGGGTTCACCGAGTGGCGTGCCGGGCCGCGCGGGCGCCACGGCCAACAGCTCGTCGAGGTTCTTGCGGCTGACGAGCAGCAACCCGTGGGTGGCGCGGGGTCTCATGCGCGGTGCCGGCGATCGCCGCGTTGCGGAGCTGGCGGAGCGCGTGGAACTGGTTGGCCATGTTGGTCTCGGCGAGCGACACCTCGGCGGCCCGCCACTCGCGTTGCACGCGGGCCTCGAGCGCCTGGCGGGCCAACAACGCGGCGGCTCGTGGATACACCGCGGTCACCGGCGCGCCGGGGCGGGCGAGCAGATCACTGGCCGCGTCCACGAGCTGCGCGGGCGTGAAGTTCGTTGTCATGCGAGCTTGCCGATCAGTTGCTCGATGTCGCCGATCAGCAGCGCCGCGTTGGGCACGCCCACGTGGGTGCCCTCGTTGCACGCCTTGAACGCGGAGGCGCCGCGACTGCTGATCGTGTTGAGCCGGCTCAGCACCCTGTCGGTGTCGGTGTCGTTGGCGAAGAGGCCGAGGGATGCGCGTGGATAAAGCTTGGTCGTGTCGTCGAGTAGCTCCTCGATTTCTGCATGGGTCTTGCCGGCGCTGAGCAGTTTGTGCCACGCGAGGTCGGTGAACGCCGCCTCGAGGGCCATGCGACAGAAGCCGGGAATGATGCGGTCCTGCAGGTCGGTGGCGATGGTCTTGTCGGCTGCTATGGCCTTCGCGCTCTGCAACGCCGAGGCGGCGGGGGACACGAGCCGACGCGCCTCGACCACCGATTGCTCGCCGCGGGTCAGCTCCACCACCGATGCCGGGAGGCCGAGACGCCGGATGGCCTGGGGCAGGCGGTCGTCGTGGGTCAGTACGATCACTTGGCGGGTCTTGGCCAGTTCGGAGAGCAACTGTGCGAGACCGTCGACCTTGGCCGGGTCCATCGACTGCACCGGGTCGTCGATCACGAGGAAGCGGAACGGGCTTTCGGCGCGCGTGGCGCGTGGAACGAACATTGCCAGCGCAAGAGCGTTCACCTCACCCTGGCTCAGTACGCCGAGGCCGGCGTCGGTGTCGTCGACGCTCAGCGAGAACCCCACTCGTCGCCGTGTGTTCTCGCCCTCAAGCTTGACATCGAGCAGGCTCACGTTGCTGCGGTAGCTGAGTCGCTCGAAGATAATTTGGGCTTCCGCGGCGAGCGGCTGGAACCGGGCGGTGCGCAGCCGATCGATCTCGGCCTTGAACCAACTGACGGCGTCCTTGGCGATCTTCTGCTTCGCGACTGCGTCGGTGGCGGCGGCCGCGTGTGGGATCCATGCGGCGAGGTCGGCGGCGAGCGGGCGCCACGCGGCGTCGAGCTCCTTTGCGGCTGTTGATTCCGCGGCGCCGAGCGCGTCGGCGGCCTGCCGCAGGTGCGCCACCTGCGTGGCCACCTCATCAGGGTTCGGCCACGACAGGCGCCGGAGCTCGTGGAGCGTGGTCACATCGCTATCGGGCTCGGGATCGCCGAGCACGATGTCGCGCAGCGTGTCGAGGTCCCACGGGGGCTTGTCGCCGTTGATCGCGGTGAGGCACGCCGTCGCGCGGGTGTCAGTGGTCTTGCGCAGCCGATCGATGAGCGAGGCGGCGTCCTTTCTCGCCAAGTCGATCGACGCGCGGAGTTCCTTGTCGTGCTGCTCGAGGCGCTTCTTCGCCTCGTTGTAGGGCTCGAGACCGAGCACTTCGACGAGCAGATCGTGCAGCGCGCTCGGCTTGCCGGCCACGTCGTCGAAGTCGATTGCACACAGCATTGGCTTGTATGCCCGCACGGCTGTCGCCCACCCGATGGCGTGGAGATCCGTCACCGGTTGGCCCTTGGTCTGCACCTTGGTAGGTGAGTCGCTGAAGTCTGTCGCGCCGGCCGGCCAGTTGCGGGTGAGGGTGGTCTGCGCGAACTGTCCTTCGATGTGCGCGGTGGCCTGCACCTCGCAGGTACTGGTGTGGTGCAGATTGCGCCAGCCTTCGCGCCAGGCCTCGGTGCGGGCTTCGAACCGGCGTGTCGACCCGGTGAGCAACACCTCGAGCGCCTCGGCGAAGCTCGACTTCCCGCAACCGTTGCGCCCGACGATGACGTGCAAGCCCGGACCGGGCGCGAAGGTGAGGTGTGATCGTGGGCCGATGCCCCGGAAGCCTTCCGCGCGAAGGCCGGTGAGGAAGACACCGGTCGGCGCCGCCTTGATGTCGTCGCTCGTCGTGGTCGGCCGGGTGGGTGTCGCCCCGCCCGTCCACGCGACAAACGCGTCGATCCCACCAGCTGCGGCGAGCACAGCGTCGATCAGGTCATCGGGTGCATCGGCGTCGAGCAGCCGCTCAAAGACCTCATTGACCAGGTCGTTCGCCCCCGTCGTCAACTCGGCCCCCGAAAATGGAAATGCGAGCTCCGGAGAGTAGCGACTTCTCGCCTATCGAGTCCCTATGCCCTTCGAAGCGGGAAAGCCTTCGCGGATCTGGTCTCGCGCCGCGCACAACCGGGGGAGGAGCGTCCGTTCCTGCTTGCTCGGCGAATAAGAGGAATCGGGAACGGACATCGAGACCCATCGGGCCCCGTACGCGTGGTTGAGATGACACGGATCGATTCCCTGATGACAACTTAACCAGCCATATGGCAGGTACAGTTGATATATGGACTGGCAGCACCCGCACCGCTCGATCCTGCCGTCGCTCCACGGTGACGTGGTGATGGCTCTGGCCCGTCTGCGTCGCCCGGTGACGGGTCGGGAGCTGGCTGCTGATGTGGGCGCGAGCCATGAGGGGGTGCGACAAGTGCTGCTGACCCTCGAGGAGCAGGGGCTGGTCACGGCCCAGGTTGCGGGTCGGGCCCGCATGATCGCCCTCAATCGCGACCATCTGGCGTTGCCTGCGATCGAGGCGATGGCCGGCATGCGC
>JANMVY010000056.1:0-2957 GCA_031393535.1 Actinomycetes bacterium
TGCCTCGCTGACATCTGCGCTGTGGGGGCGGGCGCGATCAGTCTTGTACACGACCGTACATCTATGTACACTGGCGCCATGTCGACGATGTCAGTCAGCGAAGCACGCGCCGCGCTGCCGTGGCTCCTTGACCGTGTGCTCGCCGGCGAGGAAGTGACCATCACCCGCCACGGGCAGGCGGTAGCGGTCGTTGTCCGGCCCGACGCCATACGGGTTCGGCGCGCAGACCGAGCACTCGGCGACGCCGAGCGGCTGCGTGACATGTTCGACCGCGCCCGAGCCACTCCGCTCTCCGATAGACCCACCCTGAGCGCCGAGCGGGCTCACGAACTCGTCGCCCACGTGGCCGCGGGCCGGTCGGCACGCTGATCGCTGCGACATGGACGCTTTCGACGCCGACGTCCTGATCTATGCGGCCGTACCCGATCACCACCTCGGGCGACGCGTCCGCGCGCTGTTTCCCGTGCAAGCGACGACGACGAGCGGCGCCGTTGCGGGCATCGGCTCCGTGCTCCTCATACCGGAACTGCTCACCAAGCCCATGCGCGACGGCGCCGAGACTGAGCTCGAGGCCTTGACAGCCCTGCTTGGGCGTCTCGACCTGCGACCCGTCGACGAGGCCATCGCTGAACTCGCGACCGCGCTCGGAGCCACCCACAGACTGCGCGCCGCCGATGCCGTGCACCTAGCGACCGCCGTGACGGCCGGCGCCGACCGGTTCATCACGAACAACACCTCGGACTTCACGAAGACCATCACCGAGGTCGCCATCACCTACCCCGACGAACTCCCCGAACCCTGACTACACGCGATCCGTGGGACGCGTGGCTCGTGGCGGCGTGACTGTCTCCGGTCGTCAGCAGTCCGCAAGTGCGCGGAGCGCTCGGCAAATCTCATCGAGCTCCTCAACCTGGAGCTCACCGACCCGTTGCGTGAGAAGCGATCGCCGTATCGGCTGCAGGTTGTCGAACGATGCCACACACTCGTCAGGAAGTCCGTGACTCCTGCCGAGGGTGACCTCCGTCGGAATCTGGCGGATCGTGCGGGTCACCGGCGCCACGATGATCCACGTGAGCACCGGGACAGCGTCGCTGCGCGTCACGATCAACACCGGTCGCCGCTTCTCCTGGGCTTCTGCCCACCAGATCTCGCCCTGCGTCGGCGTCGCGGTCACCAGGGTTCTTCGGCGATCATCCGCAGTGACGACTCATCCGCCCACGCGACTTCCGCCTCGCTCTGTGGGTGTGCACGATATCCGTTGGCGATTCGCGCCCCGATCTCCTCGCGTCGGTAGCGGTCGACAAGCCGTTCGAGACCAAGCCGCACCGCCTCGGATCGACTCGCGACGACCCCGGCCGCCACAAGGTCATCGACCGCGGTAACAAGGTCGTCCGCTACCCGCGTCACCAGTTGAGCCATGCGTTGAGCATAGCGTTCTGCATAGCGTTCTGCATTGCACATAGCAATGAACGGCGCCCCTGGCGAGGGACAGATTGCCCTGTCGTGTCCCGGCGCCTCGTGCGGCCGGTCGTGCGGCGACGCGACGCAGCCCGCGCCATCGAGCGCAGCCAGGACTTGTCGACGCCAATAGGCGTCGAGGGCTCCGGCGAGATCCCCGACCTGGCGCAAAGCGTCACGGCCATGGTCACGGCACTGGCCCCACCTCGCGAGCACAGCAGCGCCACCTGGTGGACGACGCCAGCCATGAGATGCGCATGCCGCTCACGAGCCTCACCACGAGCATCGAAGTGGGCGACCATGGACCGAGGATCGACGAGGCCGATCGCCACGGCGGCCGCGTGTGGGCGCGCTCGGGACCCGACAGCGGGGCCTGGGTCGGCTTCGACCTGCCAGCCGGTACCTGACCCAAGACGCCTGGGCCCGCAAGGAGGAGCACCCCTTTGGTCGTCCGCCGACGAGCGGCACCACCCTCAACGCGGCGGCGAGCACACCTCGACAGGACCCTCAGCCGCAGCCGCAGCCGCGAAGCGAGTCGCTTCGTGTGCCCCACCCGACGCGAACCACCACCCGCGAGCAACGGCATGGTGCCGTTGCTGCACGCCGCCGACGTCTCCCTGCACGAAGCACTGTGGCGATTGGGCAAGGTCGCACGCGCGCTGCCCGACTTGACCATCGTCGCCATCGAGCCGTTCTTCACCCATGACGGCATGAATCACTGCTCGTTCATCGCCGACGTGGCACCCAACGTGGTTTTCGAGACCGCCTCGTGCTTCGACACCGACATGCTGCTCGGCTTCATCGCCCGCTTCGGTGCCGAGCGCGTGATCTTCGGCAGCCAGTACTACTCCGTATCGTCCCGCCCGGGCAGACCTCCGCGCACCAACGCCGCTGTCTGGCGCTGCTCCGCGATCTCCTCGATGCACCGTCGCTGACCGAACGGGACAAGGCTCGAATCCTCGGCGCGAACGCCCGCACCGTTCTCGGTATGCCGTCCGCCGCATCGTTCTGAGGCAGCGCGCGGCTCGCGGGGGTTCACACCCGGTGGACAGTCCGGCATGCGGAGAAGCCCTCGAGCCCGAGTGCGCGCAGGACGAGCTCGACAAGGCGTTCGGCGGGGCGGCGCCGATCGCGGATCGCGGGGATGAGCACACGGCCAAGGATGGCGCCGAGCAGCAGATCGAAGACGTCGTCGGGATCGACGGAGGCGTCGACGGCACCGGCCGGCGCGGCGCGCAGGATGTCGCGGAACTGCGGGCGGGCGGACACGTGCATCCACTGCTCCTCGGCACCGGAGCGTCCGGTGGCTTGGTACTCGGCGAGCAGGCCGGGGATGGCGGCGCGCGCGGCCGGCGTGTCATGCGCGGCCGCGTAGACGCGCCGGGCGCGTTCGGCGAGTACTTCTTGATGTCCGAAGCCGTCACGCAGGTGGTGCCGACCGATCTGCCCAGCGAGCTCGTGTCGATCGCTGATGCCATCTCGGTCGGCTGGTCCTACGC
>JANMVY010000072.1:0-4545 GCA_031393535.1 Actinomycetes bacterium
CTTCGGGAGTGACTGGCCCCACGCCGAAGGTCTTGCCCACCCGACCGATTTCGTGCACGACCTCGAGGGCTTCACCGAGGCCGAGATCCGCCTCGTCATGCGTGACAACGGATTGTCGCTCATCGCCCCGCGGCAGGCATCTGTCTCGGTCTGATGGCTCGAATTCTCGAGGCCATCAGCGATGAACTGGCGGCCTGGATCAACGACCAGCACGTGTTCTTCGTCGCGTCTGCGCCGCTCGCCCCGGACGGGCACGTGAATCTCTCACCGAAGGGCTTTGCCGGCTCGTTCGCGGTGCTGGGTCCGCACGACGTGGCATACCTCGATCGTGTCGGCAGCGGAGCCGAGACCATCGCGCACGTCCGCGAAAACGAGCGCATCACGCTCATGTTCTGCGCGTTCGACGGCAAACCCAACATCGTGCGGTTGCACGGGCGTGGCCAGGTGGTGCGTCCCGACGATGCTGGCTTCGACGCACTCGCGGCCCGTTTCCCCGAGGCGCCGCGTGGCACGCGCTCGATCATTCGCGTGGCGGTCGATCGGGTCAGCGACTCATGCGGGTTCGGTGTGCCCTTCATGGATTTCGTGGGCAGTCGCGAGAACATGGCCACGTGGACCGCGCACAAGTCCGACGACGCGCTGGCCGCGTACGTGGCCGAGAAGAACGCCACGAGCATCGACGGCTTGCCCGCGGTCGATTGAGCCGGGCAGCCGCCCCCACGTTCTTCGCTCGCCGTTCGCTCGATTCGGCGACCAGGCGCGCGAAGAAGACCCACGTCCGGCGACTACCGTGACGACTGCCGCCTGCCCGCGAGGAACGCGCCGTGCTCTCTGACGCTCGACAAGAACTGCTTCGTGTCCTGATGGAAAAGGGCCTTCGTCGGCTCCCTGAACCGGTGCAGCTGGCGTCGGGCGATTGGTCCCGGGACTTCATAGACGGCAAAGAAGCGTTGGCGGCGTGGCTCGACCTCGAGCTGGCGGGTCGGGCTGCAGTCGAAACCGTCCACGAGGCCGGTATCACGTTCGACGCCGTGGGTGGGCTCGAGCTCGGTGCGTGCGCGTTTGCGATCAGCGCGGCGGCGGCGGCATCGTGTCGGTGGTTCTTCGTGCGCAAGCAGCCGAAGGATCGCGGAACGCGGCGCGGGGTCGAAGGTGCGCAAGTGGGTGCCGGCGATCGGGTGTTGCTCGTCGACGACGTCGTCACGACGGGTGGGTCCATCTTCAAGGCATACGATCAGGTCATCGAGACCGGTGCGTCGGTGGTCGCGGCGGTCACGCTCGTCGACCGGGGTGACGTGGCGGCGCCCAAGTTCATCGAGCTCGGCGTGCCCTACTTTCCGTTGACGACCTACGCGATGTTGCGCATCGACCCGGTGGGCCCGCGTGGGACCGTCGAATCCGCGTCGGCCCACTGATCGCATCGTCGGCGCCCGCCGCCGGCGCCCTTTGTTGTCCGTTCCTCCCCCGATAGAGGGGATGGCCGCGCAACGAACGATGGGTCGGGCACGCGGCGAAAACGCCGAATACCATCGCGGCGGCAGTCGCACGGACCACGAGTCGAGCGTATGGCGGAGCACAGTCGCACCCGACCGTCGTACGATTGCCGTGTCGGAGCAAGGGGAGGGTCGAGATGACGCTCGATTTCGCGGTGTTCGACGCGGACAACCACTACTACGAGGCACTCGACGCGTTCACGCGTCACGTTCCTGCGTCGTGGCACAAGCGCTGCATGCAATGGGCCACGGTCGACGGCCGCACGCGGTTACTCGTCGGCGGCAGGGTCAACTCGTTCATCCCGAATCCCACCTTCGACCCCATCGCCAAACCGGGCGCGCTGCAGGACTTTTTCAAGGGTCGTGGCGAGAAGGGCAAAGACCTCAGAGCCCTGTTCGGTGAGCTCGAACCCGTGCGCGCCGAGTACCGCGACCACGATGCGCGTCTCGCGGTGATGGACACCCAAGGCATCCACGCGTGTTGGATGTTCCCCACACTCGGCGTGGGCATGGAAGAAGCGTTGAAGCACGACCCCGCGGCGGTCATGGTCGCGTTCCGTGGTTTCAACGAGTGGATCGACGACGATTGGGGGTACGCGTACCGCGAGCGGATCTTCGCGGCGCCGTACCTCAGCCTGGTCGACCTCGACGGTGCGATCGCCGAGCTCGGACGCGTGCTCGCACGCGGCGCGCGGTTCATCTGCATGCGCCCCGCGCCGGTCGAGACGCCGAGCGGTTGCACGTCGCCGTTCACCGAGGAGTTCGACCCGTTCTGGGCACGCGTCGCCGAAGCGGGTGTCGCCGTCGCACTCCACGGTGGCGACTCGGGCGCGGCGCGCATGGCGCAGGTCTGGGAACCGCAGGCCAACACCCGCGCGTTCCTCGCGACACCGTTGCAGCGCGTGATTCTCGGCAACCGTGCGATCGCCGACACCATGGCCGCCGCGCTGTGCCACAAGGTGTTCGACCGTCACCCGATGCTGCGGTTCGCGTCGATCGAGAACGGCGCGTCGTGGGTGCGTGGCATTGTGAAGAAGCTCGACAAGGCGGCTGCGCAATCGCCGGGCTGGTTCACCGAACGCCCGAGCGACACGTTTCGGCGCCATGTGTGGGTGTCGCCCTTCTGGGAGGACAACGCGCTGACCTCGGCCGAAGTGCTGGGCATCGACCGCTGCATTTTCGGCAGCGACTGGCCTCACACCGAGGGTTTGCCCGAGCCGCTCGGCTACGAGCGCGAGATCGAGTCGCTCGGTCCCGACGCCGTGCGCAAGATCATGAGCGACAACGTGGCCGCGCTCTCGCAGCCGATCACCGCGCCCGTGTGCTGAGCGACAACGTGGCCGCATGTGCGGCGGCCCGCATGTGCCGCGGCCTGCGCCGCGGCGAGTTGGTGACCCATGGGCACGTCAGGCGGTGGCCGATTCGGGCGTGATCGCGAGGAGGCGGTCGACAAAGGTCTCGGCGCCCTGTTCGATGCGGTTGCGGCGTATCGCGAACCCGCCGATGACGTCGGCTCCGTGGTGGCCGGTGAACATCGCGTCGAGCTTCGCCAAGGTCTTGCCGGGCGCCACGGCGAACGTGCAGAACAACGCCGTCTTCTTGCGGTCGAGCGCAGGGATGTTGGTCCACAAACGGCTGGCACGCCCCGGCCGTTGACCGAACAGGACCATGCCATCGGTCCAAGTGCCGATGATCACGACGTCGGCCGCGGCGAGCGCCGGGTAGTCGATCTCGACCGCGGGACACACCACTGCGGAAACGCCTGAGGAACCGAGCTCGCGGGCGATGCGTTCGCCGGCCTTGCGCGTGTTGCCGGTGAGGGTCTCGTAGATGACGACCGCGTTGTTCATGCCCCGGTTCTACCAAACCGTCGGGCTGTCGACCGAACTCGCCCGTCTCGTCACCTGCCTCACGCAACCGCGGTTCGCCGCCGCCCCGCGATCAGCGGAGTAGCTTGCCCGCCGTGCAGATCCTTCTCGTACGCCACGCGCAGCCGAACATCGAGCACAACCCGAACGGCCCCGCCGATCCCGGCCTATCCGACCTGGGATACCGCCAAGCCGAGCGGCTCAACGCGTGGTTGGTGCACGAACCGGTGGATATCGTCGTCACGAGCCCCAAACGGCGCGCCATCGAGACCGTGAGCGGCGTCATCGACATGCCGGTACCCCATGTGGTGCGCGACGGGTTCGACGAAGTCGACCGCCTCGCGAACTGGTACTACCCGACCGAGATGCTCGCGACCCATGGGGGCGAGTACTGGGAGGCGATCCGGCGCCAGGAATGGGAAGCCATCGGTTGGGATCCGCCCGAGATCTTCCGGGCCCGGGTGCTCGACGCGTGGAACGACCTCCTCGCAACAATGCCCGCGGCCAGGATCGTGCTCGGATGCCACGGTGGTGTGGTGCGCCAGATCGTCGCGGCGGTGCTCGGGCTCGAGGGCTACGCGCGCATCGATATCTCGTACGCGTCGATCTCGCGCGTCGAAGTCGACGCCAAGGGCAGTGCGCACATGCAATCGGTGAACGAGACAGGTCACATCGACGGTGTGCGAGAGAGCGTCACCGATCGCCTCGGCCATCGACCGACCTGAAACTCGCCAAGTCCGGCTCTCCCCGGGACATGGAGCTTGTATTGTTTCGCCGTGTCCGGCCGACCGCTCTACGTCTCGCGCATACTGCGACTGCCGCTGGTGTCCGCCGACGGCGCGGCCATCGGCAAGATCGACGACATCGTGCTGTTGTCGGGTTCGGCGGCGGTCGCACCACGGGTCATCGGGTTTGTCGCGTTGGTGCAACGCCGGCGCATCTTCGTCAACGCGGCCCGCGTCGGCGAGCTCACCCCCGAAGGCGCGCGGTTGCGCAGCGGCAACATCGACGTGCGTCGTTTCGAGCAACGTCCCGGCGAGCTCCTCGCCCGCGACCTGCTCGACCGCCGTGCAGCCGAGGCGTTCGTCGTCGATCTGGCGATCGAGCCGCTCATCGCTCAGCCGTCGGCATGGCACCTCGTGAGCGTCGCGCTGGGGCGTCGCCGCAGCCTGCGCGGCACGCGC
>JANMVY010000094.1:0-8562 GCA_031393535.1 Actinomycetes bacterium
CCCGACTCCGCTCTCACAACCGTTTTGGGACGGCACGAAGGAGCGCGAGCTCCGACTCCAACGGTGCACGGCGTGTCGCACGTTCCGCTTTCCGCCCGTGGTCCTGTGTCGCGAGTGCCTCTCCCAGGATCACACGTGGCAGGCAGTGCGCGGCACCGGCACGGTGTACAGCTACGTCGTGCAGCATCGACCGGCCACACCTGCGTTCATCGAGGACCTGCCCTACGTCGTCGCGGTCGTCGAGCTCGACGAAGGCCCCCTGCTGCTCACGAACATCGTGGGCTGCGCCGTCGACTCCATCGATGTCGGCATGCAAGTCGAGGTCACCTACGTCGATGCGTCGCCCGACATCACCCTCTACCCGTTCACACCCGCATCTTCTCCCGCATCCAGCTGAAGGAGCGACCCGTGCCCGCACTCATCGACTACCCGCTGTTCGACGCCGACAACCACTACTACGAGCCGCGCGACGCATTCACCCGGTTCATGGACCCACGTCTGTTGTCCAAGGCCATCCGACCGCGCGTCGACGCCGACGGTGTCGAGCGGGTCTACGTCGGGGACAAACCCTTCACGTTCCTCGAGCATCGCAACTACGACTCCGTCGTGCCGCCGGGCGCGCTGCGCGCGATGCTGCGCGCGATGAAGTCGGGCTCAGCCGACGTACGGGGCACGAGCACCACGGTGCCCATGCCCCGCGAATACGTGTCGCGCGGTGCACGCATGGCGGTGCTCGACGAGCAGGGCATCGAATCGACCTTCGTGTTCCCCACGCTCGGTGTGTGCGTCGAAGCGTTCATGAAGGACGACCCTGAACAGCTCTACGCGAACTTGCACGCGTTCAACTGCTGGATCGACGACGAATGGGGCTTCAACCACCTCGATCGCATCTACGCCCCTCCGCTGCTCTCGCTCCGCGACCTCGACAGCGCCATTGCCGAGCTCGAGTGGGCGATCGGACGCGGCACGCGCGCGTTCTGCTTGCGCGCCGGTCCCGCGTACGGACGCGCACCGTCCGATCCGTACTTCGATTCGTTCTGGGCCCGCGTGAACGAGGCCAAGCTCGTGGTCGGTCTGCACATCGGCGAGTCGAGCTACAACGAGTTGTTCTCGGTGTTGTGGGGCGAGGAACCGAATCCACCGTCACACCGCCAGTCGGCGTTCCAGTGGACGAACTTCTACGGCGACCGCCCGGTGATGGACACGATCTCGGCGCTCATCTTCCACAATTTCTTCGCCCGGTTCCCGAACATCCGGGTGATGTCGATCGAGAACGGTTCGCTGTGGGTGCCGTATCTCACCCGGGCCATGGACAAGATGGGTGGCATGGGGCGTAACGGCCCGTGGCCCGGCGGTCGCATCACCGAGCGACCGAGCGCGATCTTCAAGCGCCACGTGTTCGTGTCGCCGTACCACGAGGAGCCCATCGCCGAGCTCGTCGATCTGATCGGCGCGTCGCAAGTGCTGTTCGGCTCCGACTTCCCCCACGCCGAAGGGCTCGCTGATCCGCGCTCGTTCGCCGACGCCCTCCCCGATCTGGCGTATGACGATCTGCGACTCGTGATGCGTGACAACGGTCGGTCACTCGTCGCGCGCTGACGGCGGTGGCGCGGGTGCCCCGATGAAGACACACACACACACGTGATCTTCGGCGTCGCCCACGCCTTCTTCTACATCCGGAACAAGGTCACCAAGGGCGTCGGTTGTGGGCGCGCCGCCTCGGTATCGTCGCGACCATGACCGGCAACCCTTTCTCCCTCGCCGAACAGGCAGCCGCCGCGATACGTCGACGGTTCTCGAACGCGCAACCGTCCGTTGCAGTCGTGCTCGGTTCGGGCTGGGGCCCGGCCGCCGACCTGCTGGGCGACACCGTCGACGAATGCGCGTTCGCCGATCTGCCCGGGTTCCCGCCGTCGACCGTACCCGGACACGGGGGCGCGTTGCGCCACGCGCGCGCCGGCGCGCTCGACGTGTTGGTGTTGCGCGGCCGCGTGCACCTGTACGAAGGTCACGGCGCGGCCACCGTCGTGCACGGTGTTCGTTCGGCCATTCTCGCCGGGGCCAAGGTGGTCATCCTCACGAACGCGTGCGGCTCGATCAACCCGGCGTTCCCCGCAGGTACGCCCGTGCTGCTCCGCGACCACATCAACCTCACCGGGCACACACCCATGGCTGGGCCGCCACCGCCCGAGCCTTACGCCATCCGGTTCGTCGACCTCACCGAGGCGTACGCGCCACGCCTGCGGGCGCTCGCCCGTTCGTTCGATGCGTCACTCGACGAAGGGGTCTACGCACAGTTCCTCGGCCCGCAGTACGAGACACCCGCCGAGATCCACATGGCCCGAGCCATCGGTGCCGATCTGGTGGGCATGTCCACCGCGGTCGAGACCATCGCCGCTCGCCACCTGGGCGCCGAAGTGCTTGCGGTATCGCTCGTCACGAACCTGGCGGCCGGCCTCCAAGGCAAACCGCTCGACCACGCCGAGGTCGTCGCCGAAGGCCAGGCCGCAGGCGAGCGGGTCGGCCGGCTGCTGCGCAAGGTCATCGAGGCCGCGTGAACGCGGGCGACACGTCGCTCCTCGCCGCCGTGAAGGCGTGGCGCGCGGTCGACCCCGATCCGGTCACGGTGGCCGAACTCGACGACCTCGTACTCCGCAACGACCTCGCCGCCCTGCGCGACCGGTTCGGGGCCCACCTCCGGTTCGGCACCGCCGGCCTGCGCGGCAGGCTGGGTGCCGGCCCCAACCGCATGAACCGCGTGGTGGTGCGCCGCGCGGCGCGCGGCCTCGTCGACACCTTGGCGCCCGGAGCCACGGTGGTCATCGGATACGACGCTCGGCACAATTCCGGCGTGTTCGCCGATGACACCGCGCTCGTGGTCGCGTCCACCGGCCGCCGTGCGCTCGTGCTCCCCGGCCCGTTGCCCACGCCGGTGCTCGCTTTCGCGGTCCGTCACCTCGGTGCGGACGCGGGGGTGATGGTCACCGCGAGCCACAACCCGCCGCAGGACAACGGATACAAGGTGTACCTCGGCGACGGTGCGCAGATCGTGCCGCCGCACGACACGAGCATCGAGCACTCGATCGAGGCTGCAGGGCTGCCACCGCTGACATTGCCTCCACCGGCAGCGGGCGGTTCCATCGACCGCGTCGACGCTCGGCTCGTGCAGGCCTACCTCGATGCGACGCTGCCGGGTGTCGCGCCACGCGCCGATGTTGCCGCGCTCCGCGTGGTCTACACACCGCTGCACGGTGTAGGTCGCGATGTCGCCATACGCGCGCTGGCGCGTATCGGATGCACGCCACACCTCGTCGACGCGCAGGCCGAGCCTGACCCTGACTTTCCCACCGTCGCGTTTCCGAATCCCGAGGAACCAGGTGCGCTCGACCTCGCGTTCGCGCTCGCACGCGATGTCGACGCCGACCTGGTCATCGCGAACGATCCCGACGCGGACCGTCTGTGCGTGGGGGTACGGCGCGGCGCGGGCGACTACGTGGCGCTCTCAGGCGACGACCTCGGCGTGTTGCTCGGTGACCACCGGCTACGCACCACCCGCGCTGCCGATCGACTCGTGGTCACGACTGTCGTGTCGTCGTCCATGCTTGCCAAGCTCGCGGCCGACGCGGGTGTGCGGTTCGTCGAAACGCTCACCGGGTTCAAATGGGTTGTACGCCCGGCGATCGACGATCCGCACGCACATTTCATTTTCGGCTACGAGGAAGCGCTCGGCTACGCAGTGAACGATGTGGTGCGTGACAAGGACGGCATCTCCGCCGCGGTCGAAGCGGTCGCGATGGCCGCCGACCTGCGCGCCGAAGGCTCCTCGCTTCTCGACCGCCTCGACGCTCTCGCGGCGCGTTATGGGCGTCACCACCGGCGTTCGACATCGGTACGTTTCGATGGCACCGACGCGGGTCAGGTCATGGCCGCACGCATGGCCACGCTCCGGGCCGGCCCACCACGCGAAGTGGGTGGGTTCACGGTGCAAGAAGTCATCGACTATCTCCCGGGTATCCGCGGTCTTGCGCCCACCGATCTGCTGCGGTTCGTGCTCGACGGTGGTGCACGCGTGCAGCTTCGCCCGAGCGGTACCGAGCCGAAGCTCAAGGTCTACGTCGAGACGGTATCGCCGCCTGGTTCTGCTGATGACGGAGGCGCGCGCGCGTTGTCGTTGGTCGACGCCGGCCGCTTGCTCGTGACCTGACGCTCAGGCGAGCCCGAACTGCCGGTCACCCGCGTCGCCGAGACCAGGAACGATGAACGCGTTGTCGTTCAGACGTTCGTCGATCGACGCGGTGAACACGCTGGCGTCGAACCCCTCGGCTCGTAATGCCTCGACGCCTTCGGGTGCGGCGAGCACACATACGACGGTGATGTTCCCCGCGCCTGCGGCGACGATGAGCTTGCACGTGTGGATGAGCGAACCGCCGGTGGCCAGCATCGGGTCGAGGACGAGCACGCGCTTGCCCGCGAGATCGTCGGGCAAGGTGTTCACGTATGCGTGCGGCAGATGGGTCTGCTCGTCGCGGCGGAGCCCGACGAAACCGACGCGCGCGTTGGGTAGCAACTGCTGGGTGGCGTGCAACATGCCGAGGCCCGCACGCATCACCGGCACGATGATGGGCGGGTCCGCGACCTGCACGCCTGCCGTGGGTGCGAGCGGCGTGTCGACTTCGATGACGACCACCGGCTGTGCGCGCAGCGCCTCGTAGACGAGGAAAGCGGTGAGCTCCTCGAGGTTGCGGCGGAACTCCGCTCGCTTGGTGGTCTTGTCGCGCAGGCGGGTGAGCCGCTCGACGACAAGTGGGTGGTCGATGACCGTGACGAACATGGCGCCGAGCCTACCGGCGGGTAGCGTTGCCGTCATGACCGCGCTCGTCGCCCATGGCGATTCCCTGCAATGGGTACGGGCGTTCGCGGCGGGAACCCTGCGTATTCCGCCGGTCGACGCAGTCGGGCTCGAAGCTCGCGCCACGGCGCTCACCGGTCGATCCATCAAGAAGGCGTCCAAGCTCGTCGCGTTGCGACTCGCCATTCAGTGCATCGACCTCACCACGCTCGAAGGCATCGACACCCCGGGCAAGGTGCGCGCGTTGTGCACCAAGGCGATGCACCCCGATCCGCTCGACGCGTCGATCCCGTCCGTTGCGGCAGTGTGCGTGTACCCCGAGCTCGTCGCCGTAGCGAAGCACTCGCTGGGCGCGAGCGCAGTCAAGGTCGCGAGCGTCGCGGGCTCGTTCCCTGCGGGCCTCGGCCCGCTGCCCACGCGTCTCGACGAGATCCGGCGCGCGGTCGACTCAGGCGCAGACGAGATCGACATCGTGTTGAACCGCAGTGCGTTCCTCGCCGGAGACCTCGCCCGCGCGTTCGACGACATCGCCGCGTCGAAACAGGCGTGCGGTGCCGCGCACCTCAAGGTCATCCTCGAGACAGGCGAGCTGGGTACGTACGACAACGTGCGTCGCGCCTCGATGCTGGCAATGGCCGCGGGAACCGATTTCATCAAGACCTCCACCGGCAAGATCACCACCAACGCGACACCGCCCATCGCGTTGTGCATGAGCGAGGCCATCCGCGATCACTTCGAGCAAACGGGGGTGCGCGTCGGTCTCAAGCTCGCCGGTGGCATCCGCACCGCGAAGCAGAGCTGGCAGTACCTCGTCATCATCAACGAGACCCTCGGCGGCGAGTGGCGGTCCCCCGATATGTTTCGCCTGGGTGCGTCGTCGTTGCTGAACGACGTCCTCATGCAACTGCGTATGCAGGCCACCGGCCGCTACCAACGGCCCGACGATTTCACGGTCGACTGACATGACACCACCCGACGCTCCCGATCCCGTGTCGGCGCCCAACCCCGACCGTGCGCACGCACGTTCGACACGTGCGCCCGTCTACCGCCTCGAGTACGCGCCGGCGCCCGAATCCACGGCCGTCGTATCCCTACGCGACAGCTACGGCTTGTTCATCGGGGGTAGGTTCGTCGAGCCGAGGAACGGCCGATCGTTCGTCACGATCAACCCGGCGACCGAAGCCCCCCTCGCCCAGATCGCGCTGGCCGAGCAGGTCGATGTCGACCAGGCAGTTCGGGCAGCGCGGCGTGCCTTCACCCGCTGGAGCGCGCTTGCGGGCAAGGAGCGGGCGAAGTACCTCTACCGCATCGGTCGCGTGCTGCAGGAGCGGGCGCGCGAGTTCGCGGTGCTCGAATCCATGAACGGCGGCAAGCCCATCAAGGAGTCGCGCGACGTCGATGTGCCGTTGGCCGCCGCGCACTTCTTCCATTACGCAGGCTGGGCCGACAAGCTCGAGTACGCGTTCGCCGGCCGCACACCGCGGCCCATCGGCGTTGCGGGCCAGATCATCCCCTGGAACTTCCCGCTGCTCATGGCCGCGTGGAAACTCGCACCGGCGCTTGCGTGCGGCAACACGGTCGTGCTGAAACCGGCCGAGACCACGCCGCTCACTGCGCTGCTTCTCGCAGAAGTGCTCCAAGAGATCGGCCTCCCGCCCGGCGTGGTCAACATCGTCACGGGTGCCGGCCCCACCGGCGCGGCGCTCGTCGCACACCGTGGGGTCGACAAGATCGCGTTCACGGGCAGTACGGCCGTGGGCAAACAGATTCAGCAATCCATCGCCGGCACAGCCAAGCGGCTTACGCTTGAACTCGGTGGCAAGGCCGCGAACATCATCTTCGAGGATGCAGCAATCGACCAGGCAGTCGAGGGCATCGTCAACGGCATTTATTTCAACCAAGGCCACGTGTGCTGCGCGGGCTCACGGTTGCTCGTGCAGGAGTCGGTGGCCGAACACGTGGTGTCGCGGTTGCTCGCACGCATCGAGACACTGCGCGTCGGTGATCCGCTCGACAAGAACACCGATGTCGGGGCGATCAACTCTCGCACGCAACTCGACAAGATTCACGGTCTCGTGCAAGCGGGCGTCGACGAGGGCGCAACGCTTCACCAGTCCTCCTGCGCGCTGCCCGACCGCGGGTACTTCTTCGCCCCAACGGTGTTCACCGACGTCGCCCAATCACACCGCATCGCGCGCGAGGAGATCTTCGGCCCGGTGCTGTCGGTGCTCACGTTCCGCACACCCGACGAAGCCGTACAGAAGGCCAACAACACGCCGTACGGGCTGTCGGCGGGGATCTGGAGCGAGAAGTCGAGCCGAGTGTTGTGGATGGCCGAGAAGCTGCGGGCCGGCGTCGTTTGGGCCAACACGTTCAACCGCTTCGACCCGGCGAGCCCGTTCGGCGGCTACAAGGAGTCTGGTTTCGGCCGCGAGGGCGGCCGCCACGGCCTCGCGGCGTACTGCCAGTTTGCCGAGGACGCCGCGTCATGACCCTCGACGTGCGCAAGACCTACAAGCTCTATGTGAACGGCGCCTTCACGCGCAGCGAGAGCGGCCGCACCTATCCGGTGCACGACACACGCGGTCGGCTCGTCGCGAACGCGGTGCTCGGGTCGCGTAAGGACCTCCGCGAGGCGGTGCTGGCGGCCCGCGGTTCGCAGAGCTCCTGGGCGCGACGTAGCGCGTACAACCGAGCGCAGATCCTCTATCGCGTGGCCGAGGTGATGCAGGGCAGACGCGAGCAGTTCGTCTCCGAGCTTCGCACTGCGATGAGCGCTGCCGGCGCAGCCCGCGAGGTCGACGCAGCTATCGATCGTTGGGTCTGGTACGCCGGTTGGGCCGACAAGTTCGCGCAGATTGTAGGGGCATCAAACCCGGTTGACGGCCCCTACTTCAACTTTACGGTGCCCGAACCGGTCGGCGTCGTGGGCATCGTGTGCCCCGACGAAGCGCCGCTACTTGCCTTGGTTTCGCGTGTCGCGCCCTGCATCGTCAGCGGGAACACCACCGTGGTGATCGCAAGTGAGCGTTGGCCACTCGTTTCGGTCACGCTCGGCGAGGCGCTCGCCACGAGCGATGTGCCCGGCGGTGTGATCAACATCCTGACGGGAAACCGCCGCGAGCTCGTGCCCTGGATCGCAGGCCACGCGGACATCGACACCGTCGATCTCACGGGCTGCGCCGGCGACAACGAACTCATCACCACCGCCGAGCATGCGGCCGCCCAGTCGGTCAGCCGAATCGTGCACGCGACCCCACGCGAGGTGCAGTGGCTCGACGAACGTTCGCAGAGCCCATACACGATCGCCTCGTTCGTCGAATACAAGACGGTCTGGCACCCGAAGGGCCAGTAGCCCCGCGTACCCCGTCCCCCGTCCTCCGTCTCCGCGCGGGTTCAGGTGCTGACGCGAAGCTTCGTGTAGCCCGGCTTGATGACACCGTCGATGATCTCGAGCCGCTCGTCGAAGGGTAGGAACGAACTCTTCATCGCGTTAATGGTGAGCCATTGCATGCGATCGAGACCCCACCCGAACGCGTCGACCAGCGCGACCATCTCGGAGGTCATCGAGCAGTCGGACATCAACCGATTGTCGGTGTTCACCGTGACCCGAAAACGCAGGTCGACGAGCAACTTGATCGGGTGTTCGCGAATGGTGGCACAGACGCCCGTGTGCACATTCGATGACGGACACACCTCGAGTGGGATGCGAC